>CALLFD010000106.1 GCA_937997605.1 uncultured Collinsella sp.
ACGGAGCACTTAACGAGCTCGTGCTTCTCCAGGTAGGCGACCGTCTGCTCGACGGTGCCCTCGTTGATGTCGGACTTGCCGATGATGATGGCGGGGTTGAGGTGATGGGCCATGCTGCGAAGCTGCTTGACCTGGGCTCCTGTCAGTGCCATGGGTTCTCGCTTTCTATGTTATGGGGCGCCCCTCGATGGGGCCTTAATCTACGTGAGCTGTCCCACGATAGCGCAGGAACGGCGCGGTGTGGGGCGTGTTTGCCCAGTTCAAAAAGAATGCGGATGCCGAGCGGGAGAACAGCGCGGGTTACAGGTGGACGTGTACGGCGGCCGAAAGCGGTCTATGGGCGGCCCGAAGAGACCGGCTCCCATGCAATAAACGCCCAACGGACCTTGCGGACGTGGTCGAGCATGTAGCGTCCCTGCGGTACGCCCTTGGACCCTGGCTCGCCGGCATGGGGATTCTCAATCATATGCTGAGCGACGTAGTCGCGCAGACGGTCGATCTTATCCTCGTTACCGTGCTCGAGCATGCGGGAGAAGTCCGCCACGCCTGCCTCAAGGCTATCGAAGGTATCGCGACGAGGCGATTCAAAGTACGTAACCTGCGGCAGGGCGCCCATCTGAATGAGGATATTGAAGGCATACACAAAGCCATTACTGCAGGTAACCGAGGCACCGATAGCGTTCATCAGGTGCAGGTCATAGCGCGGGCTGGAGTTGGCGACCATCGTGACAGCACAACGCCGACGAGCCGTACGATCAAGCTTGGCAAGCGCACCTTTCAGATCGGTCGTCGTAACCGACCGACTGGCAAAGGCAACATCCACCGCTTTCGCGACCGGTCCAACCAAATCCCAATCATCATCCCAAGCAAGCTCAAGCGGCGTAATGCGATCCTCGAGTCCATAGTACTCAATGCCAGCATCAAGCGTGCCCAACATAGCAGGGGAAAAGTCGGCGGCAATCACAGGATGTCCGTCTTGCGCAAGCGGAATAGCAATCGACCCAGCCCCACACCCCATATCCAGCACGGATTCACCAGGCCTTAACGCCAACAGCTTCATAAAGTCCCGGGCATACGGAGCAGTCTCAAGCGGCCGAAAATGCCGAGCCCGCTTATCCCACTCAAAAGAATCATCAGCCCGCCGCCGATCAGCTTGCAGACGCATCCACTCCTGATTCCAATCAGCAGAAAGAAGCTCAGAGCGAGCATCCCCATCAACCACGGGCCAACCTCCTAGCAACAAAAAAGCGACTCCTCCTAAAAGAAGAGCCGCAACCAGCATATATCAGAAAGAACCGTTCCAACGCCAAACCGCCCTCACAACCAAGGCGGGCAGGAGCGAAGCGACTGCCATACGGGATAGAACCCAACCGAGGTCCCGTTGTGCGGGAGCCCCGGGGAGGGCAGATATATAAGGTCGATCGCGAGTTCCGCACGAGCCGGAGAGCACTTAATGTGCTCTCCGTGCGAGTCAGGACTGTCCGAGCAGGCGACCTTATATATCTGCCCTCCCCGGGGCTCCTCGCCAGTCCCCCCTCAGCTAGTTCTTCAGCGAGTTCAGCGGCGCCGGGAAGCGTCCACCGCGGTGGGCAAGCACGGTGCCGGCGTTGGGGTTCACCGGCATGATGGGCGCACGGCCAAACAGACCGCCGTACTCGACGCAGTCGCCCACGCCCTTGCCGATGGCGGGAATCACGCGGACGGCCGTGGTCTTGTTGTTGATGACGCCGATGGCCATCTCGTCGGCGATGATGCCGGCGATGGTCTCGACCGGAGTGTCGCCAGGGATAGCGATCATGTCCAGGCCAACGGAGCACACGCAGGTCATGGCCTCGAGCTTCTCGAGCGAAAGCGCACCGGCCTCGACGGCGGCGATCATGCCGGCATCCTCGGACACGGGGATAAAAGCGCCGGAGAGACCGCCCACGCTGGAGCTGGCCATGACGCCGCCCTTCTTGACGGCATCGTTGAGCATGGCGAGTGCGCAGGTCGTGCCGGGGCCACCGCAGGTGCCAACACCGATGATCTCGAGGATGCGGGCAACGGAGTCGCCGATGGCAGGCGTGGGGGCCAGCGACAGGTCGACAATGCCCTTCTCGACACCCAGGCGATGGGCGGCCTCGCGGCTCATGAGCTCACCGGCGCGGGTGATCTTAAAGGCGGTCTGCTTAATCTTCTCGGCGACCTCCATCATCGATGCGGAGTCGGGCAGCGTCTCCAGGGCTGCGGCCATAACGCCGGGGCCCGAGACGCCAACGTTGATGACGGCGTCGGCCTCGCCACCGCCGTGGACGGCGCCCGCCATAAACGGGGAGTCCTCGACCATATTGGCAAAGCAGACAAACTTGGAAGCGCCGACGGAATCCTGGTCGGCCGTGAGCTTAGCGGCGTCGATGATGGTCTGCGCAGCCATGAGTACGGCGTCCATGTTGATGCCGGCACGCAGGCTGGCGACGTTGACGCTGGAGCAGACGCGGCTGGTGGTAGCGAGCGCCTGCGGGATGGACTGGATGACGCGGCGGTCGGCGTCGCCGATGCCCTTCTGGACGAGCGCGGAGAAGCCGCCCAGGTAGTCGATGCCGAGGGTCTCGGCCGCACGGTCGAGGGCATGCGCGATGGGGGTGAGGTCCTCATCCTTGCAGCAAGCGGCGATCTGCGCCACCGGGGTGACGGAGACGCGCTTGTTGACGATGGGGATGCCGTACTCGCGCTCGAGGTTCTCGGCGGTCTCGACCAAGTGCTCAGCCGTGTGCGTCACGTGGTCGTAGATCTTCGTGCACATGCGGTCGAGGTTCTCGTCGCCGCAACCCATGAGCGAAACACCCATGGTGATGGTCCTGATGTCGAGGTTCTGCTCCTCAACCATGCCGCGGGTTTCCGCGATTTCTGCAGGCGTGATCGCCATCCTTGCGCTCCTATCTGCCAAAACGAGCATAGTCCCCATCTATTTTAACGTGCCGCACGCGTCTCGTGGCGCATGCGGCACGTTTTGGTGCTCGGTTGTTTCCGTTGTGTTACTGCCCAAAGACCTCTTCGGCGATGCGTGCGCTTTCGGCGGCGTCCTTGGCGTAGTAGTCCGCGCCAATCTGCTTGGCGTATTCGGGGGTGAGCACGGCGCCGCCTACGATGATCTTGACGCCCGGCACCTCGGCATGAAGCAGCTTGATGGTCTCCTCCATGGCGACGACCGTGGTGGTCATAAGCGCCGAGAGGCCGACGAGCTTAATGTCGCGCTCCTTGACGGTCTTGAGCACCTCCTGCGGATCGACGTCGCGACCCAGATCAAAGACGGTATAGCCGTAGTTATCGAGCAGCATCTTGACGATGTTCTTACCGATGTCGTGGATATCGCCCTTGACGGTGGCCACGCAGATCTTGCCCTTGTCGGCAATCTCGCCGGCGGGCATCAGGCGTTTGATGGTATCGAAGCCTACGCGCGCGGCCTCGGCAGAGGCCATGAGCTGCGGCAAGAAGAACTTGCCCTGGTCAAAGAGGACTCCGACCTCATCGAGGGCGGGGATAAAGTGGTTGTTGATGAGGTCCATGGCGTCGTGGTCGGGCAGCAGGCGCTCGGTCTCGGCCGCGATTTCGCCCTTGCGACCCGAGACGACCATGTGGCGGATGGGGTCGTCATCGGCTCTTGCGGTGGTGCTTGCGGCAGGCGCGGCATCGCTCGATGCTGACTGAGCGGCCGCCGGGTTGGCGGCAATCTTGTACGGGTCGGTCCAGCCGGCGTAGCGCTCGATGTATCCGGTCGAGCCCTCGTCCTCAACGCTCAGCACGCGATAGCTGTAGACGGTGTCCATAAAGCGCTTGGAACCCGGGTTCATGATGGGGGCGTCCAGACCTGCACCAAAGGCGGCGGCCAAAAAGACCGAGCCCAGCAGCGGGCGCGCGGGCAGGCCAAAGCTGATGTTCGATACGCCGAGTGCGCACTTGACGCCCAGGCGCTCCTTGCACATAGACATGGCGCGCAGGATCTGCTCAGCCTGGCGTTGATTGGTCGAGGCGGTCATGACCAGACAGTCGATGAGGATGCGGTCCGGGCCGATGCCGTAACGGGCGGCTTCGGCCACAATGCGCTCGGCGATGCTATAGCGTGCCTCGGCGGTATCCGGGATGCCGCCCTCGTCGAGCGTGAGGCCGACGACGTTGGTGCCGTAGTGGGCGACCAGCGGAAAAATCTCGTCCATGATCTGCTGTTTGCCGTTAACCGAGTTGATGATGGGCTTGCCGGCGTAGCGGCGCACGGCTGCCTCGACGGCTGCGGGGTCGGTGGAGTCGATCTGCAGCGGCAGCAGCGTGGAGCCTTGGAGCTGCTCGGTCGCTTGCTGGATGACCTTGACCTCGTCGATCTCGGGCAGGCCCACGTTGACGTCCAGGATGTCGGCGCCCTGCTCCTGCTGGCTGATGCCCTGGCTCACGACGTAGTCCAGGTCGCCGTCGCGTAGGGCCTGCTGCAAGCGCTTTTTGCCGGTGGGGTTGATGCGCTCGCCGATGACGGCGATCTTGTGGCCGTCGCAGGGGAGGTCCACGACCGTCTGGGCGCTCGTGACCGACATGCTGGGCTTGCGGCGGCGCGGGCTGGGCGTGTGGTTGTCGATAAGCGTGCGCAAGGCCGCCATGTGCGCCGGCGTGGTGCCGCAGCAGCCGCCCACGACGCTCACGCCGTCGGCGATCATGCCGGCGACGGCCTCGGCGTACTCGGGTGCTTGGATATCAAAGACGGTATTGCCGTCATCGTCCACACGGGGGAGTCCCGCATTGGCTTGCACCATAACGGGCTTGTCGGTGACGGTGAGCATGCGCGCGGCGAGCCCTCGGAGCTCGGCCGGGCCTTGGCTGCAGTTGATGCCCAGGACGTCGGCGCCGATGGCGTCGAGCGTGATGGCGGCCACCTCGGGACTTGTGCCCAGGAACGTGCGACCATCTTCCTCGAAGGTCATGGTGGCAAAGACGGGCAGGTCGGAGTTTTCGCGGCAGGCGAGGACGGCCGCCTTGATCTCGGCAAGGTCGGTCATGGTCTCGATAATAAAGAGGTCGACGCCCGCAGCGACGCCGGCGCGCACCTCCTCGGCAAAGAGGTCGTAGGCCTCGTCAAAGCTGAGGGTGCCCAGGGGACGCAGCAGGGCGCCGATGGGGCCGATGTCGCCGGCGACGTAGCGGGCGCCGGCCTCACGGGCGCAGGCGACAGCGGCGGCAAAGACGTCTGCCACGGTGGCGGCTCCGTCGAGCTTGTGGGCGTTGGCGCCAAAGGTGTTGGCGGTGATCACGTCGCAGCCGGCCTCGACGTATTGGCGCTGAATGTCGGTAATGACCTGGGGCTCCTCAAAGTTGAGCAGCTCGGGCAGGGCGCCGGCCTTCATGCCGGACGCCTGCAGCATGGTGCCCATGCCGCCGTCAAACAGCAGGTGTCCCGTGCCCTCGATGGCGGCATGCAGGCGGTCATCCTTAATGCGAAGGTCGTCGATCGTGCGCGTCTTGTATGCAGCGCCATTACGGCGTGCGGCATCAACGGGTGCCGCCAGCGCGGCGCCGTCCAGATCATGAGTGATAAGCGGAGTAAACATCGATGGCTCCTAATGGCTGGAATAGCAGGTGGTGTGGGCGGCGCGGAAGCGGCAGTGCTCGCGCATGCGGCAGATATTGCAGGTGGGGCGGCTCTGGGCGTCGTGGACTTCGCCGTCGAACAGACCAATCACAGCGGTCACGCTCTTGGTGGGCATGAGCAGGCTGGTGGGGGTGACGGTAAGTCCAATGAGGCGCGTGGCATTGAGTGCATCCACGATCGAGCGCTGGGCAGAGAGCGGGCAGTCGCCATAGCCGGGACTGAAGCGCCAGTTGCCGGCGAGCCCGTGTGCAGCGGCTGCAGCCTTGACCTGCTGGTCCATCTGCTCGACGGCGGCCTCCACATAGGCGGAGCATGCGGCGTCGAGCACGGCGCCTTCCAGAGGTTGCTGGGCTCCCGTGGTGCGCAGACGGCGTTCGGCAGACATCCCGAGGGTGCAGGCCATGAGCGCCGCCAGGCGGGCGTCTTTGAGATGTCGATAGATATCACGACCCCGCAGCTCAACATTGGTGCCAACTAAGCGGATGCAGGGCTCGCCCTGCTCGTCGACGCCCGTGGCATCGACGGCAAACACGCGTCGCACGCCGCGGGGCTCGATATCCAGCTCTAGGCGCTCGACTACAAGCTCAATTCGTCGTGACAGCTCGGGCTCAATCTGCTGGCCGCCGTAGCCCAGATACCGCAGCATCTCGGCACGGTCGACACGAGGGCGGTGGGCGGCGTCGATACGGTAAAGCGCCGGCGACGCAAGGTCGGCCGGCACTTCAACAACGGTTGTATCGACGTGCGGTTTTTCCATTACCCCAGGCGCTCCATAATGGTCGCGGCGATTGCAGGAC
>CALLFD010000107.1 GCA_937997605.1 uncultured Collinsella sp.
TGGCCATCTCGCTTTCGGTGACGCTCGAGGAGGCGGCGCTCGGCTGCAAAAAGACAATCAGCTATGACCGCCTTGCTCCTTGCGAGGACTGCAATGGCACCGGTAGGGCAGAGGGCGCACAGGAAAAGCAGTGCAGCCGCTGCCACGGCACGGGCTATGTCACCACGGTCCAGCGCTCTTTTTTGGGCCAGGTCCAGTCCTCTTCGCCTTGCCCCGACTGCCACGGCGAGGGCACGGTCATCGATCATCCCTGCGAGACCTGTGACGGCCAGGGCCGCACGCCTTCGCATGAAAAGATCGACATCGATATTCCCGCCGGCGTTTCGACCGGTCGCCAGCTGCGTGTGAGCGGCTTTGGCGAGGCCGGCCTTCGCGGCGAGCCTTCGGGCGACCTGATTGTCAACGTGCGCGTTGCCGACCATGAGCGCTTTAAGCGCAACGGTGACGACCTGTACCTGGTGAGCGATATCTCGATTGCGCAGGCTGCGCTCGGCTGCGAGATCGAGGTCGAGGGCATTATGCCCGACGAGGTCGTTAAGGTGACGGTTCCCGCCGGTGCCCAGTACGGCGACACCGTGAGCGTCAATAATTACGGCATGCCGCGCATTGGTGGTGGCGGTTCGCGTGGCCGCCTGATCGTGCAACTGCGCGTGGTCGTTCCCACCAATCTTTCCAATAAGCAGCGCGAGCTGCTCCGTGCTTTTGCCGATGAGATGGGCGATGACGTCGCTTCCGGTAAGAAGTCGGTGACCGACCGTATCAAGAGTGCCCTCGACGATATCCTCGATTAAGGAGCCCGCGTGCTCGCACCCCATATTTCCGTCGTCAACCTCGGATGCCGTGTCAATCGGGTTGAGTCTGACCGTATCACTGCCGATCTTATGCGCCTGGGCTTTGCTATGGTGGAGCCCCAGGATGCCGATCTGATCGTCATTAACACCTGTGCTGTTACGGGCGAGGCCGAGGCCAAGACCCGTAAGGCCGTTCGCCATGCACTGGCCCATCAAAATGAGCCCTATGTGGTCGTGACCGGATGCGTGGTCAATTTGCATCCCGAGGAGCTGCTGGAGCTTTCGGA
>CALLFD010000108.1 GCA_937997605.1 uncultured Collinsella sp.
TGTGGGTCGGCTGCATCTTCATCGTGCTGCTGTTCCAGAACTCCGAGCGCATGGAAAGCGCCTATGGCCTCGCCATCACCGTGACCATGCTCATGACCACCACGCTGCTGACGAGCTATATCGCCGGCATCCTCAAGCACAAGCTGGGCGCCTGCATCTTTGCCCTGCTCTTTGGTGCCATTGAGTTGTGCTTCTTCGCTTCGTGCCTCACCATGTTCTTTGACGGCGGCTACGTCATGATCTTCCTGGCCGCACTGCTGTTCGGCCTTATGTATGTGTGGCGTCGCGGCACCGCCATCGAGCGCACGCAGACGATTCTGCTGCCCGTCTCCAAGTACATCGACCAGCTCAACCGCCTGCGCAATGACGAGACCTACCCCGTGCTCGCCGACAATCTGGTGTTCCTCACCAACAGCCCCGACCCGCTCACGCTCGACCGCGACGTGCTCTATTCCATCTTGGACAAGCATCCCAAGCGCGCCAAGGCATATTGGTTCATCAACGTACACGTTACCGACGAGCCCTATACGCACGAGTATTCCGTTGAGACCTTTGGCACAGACTTCCTGTTCCGCGTGCGCTTGGACCTGGGCTTTAAGGTCAATCAGCGCATCAACGCCTACCTGCGCCAGATCGTTGGCGACCTGATGGCCTCGGGTGAGTTGCCGCCGCAGCACCACACCTACTCCATCTACGAGACGCGCGGCAACGTGGGCGACTTCCGTTTTTGCATGCTGCGCAAGATGCTTGCCCCCGAAACGGACATCAACCGCAATGACCACCGCGTGATGGCCATCAAGTACGCCGTCCGCCGCGCTTGCGGAAGCCCGGCGCGCTGGTACGGTCTCGAGAACTCTGCCATCATCATCGAGTACGTGCCGCTGTTTGCCCGCATGCGCCCGGCCGTTAAGCTCGTGCGCACCCAGGTGCCGCTCGAGGTTCAGATTGAAGAGGCCGAGGAAATGGAAGTCGACATCTTCTCGGACGACTTGGTCAACGGCAACGAGGCCGGTAGGGACATGAACGTCGA
>CALLFD010000109.1 GCA_937997605.1 uncultured Collinsella sp.
CGTGCGACGGGGGCGAGGCGAATGGCTGAGCGGTATCGATATGCGGGTTCAACGGCATCATATTGACCACATAGATTATTAAAACCGTCGTAAAACCCCTGGTTTCAACTACGGGGAGTGTCAACGGTATTCACTTTTTCAGTAATGCCGTATTTACGTAATGTCGTTATTACATAGTTCTGTTATTTCGTTTTGCCGTGTGCCGGGTTTTAGGGCAGAGCCCTAAAACGTACGCCGCCGGGCAAAACGCAGTTTTGTACGGCGGCGTACGACTCTTGCGGAACCGAACTATGACACAACGCGACTGTGTCATAACGTAACTACGTAGTAGCGTAGCTGTGCGATTACGGCAAATCGAAATAACAGAACAACGTGACTGTTGAATAGCAGAACAATTGAACATTGAACTAATCGCGCCTGAAAATTTTCCGCAAGTGTCGTGCGCCGCCGTACAAAGCCCGGCGGCGCACTAGGGCTCTGCCCTAAAAACCCGGCGCCCTTGGCGGTGTTAAAAAGTGACGCAATAACGTTGTTACGTTATTGCGTTATTACACAGTTCGGCAGTCACACTTTTACATTGTTGCGGCATGACACAGTTACGCAATGTCTCCGGTGCGTCTCGGTAAAAGGTTCGCTACCGGACACCGAGGCGATCTAAGCGCGGCGATGGTTTGCCGTGAAATGTGCTGTGAGATGAAAAATCTCGCAAGAGACGCATACTTGTACCCCCATCGTAAATGTGTGTACAAATCTGCCGCCGACCCGGGCGGTTCGGCGCTTGCCAGGGCTCCGCCCTTGGACCGGGGGAAGGACACTCGCGCGCCTTGTTATTACGATAACGGACGCAGCGGCAAACCCTGAATCGCGCCCCTGAGACGGTGCAAAATGGCCTTGTGAGGCCATTTTCGCACGCCAGCTTCGTTCAATGTCAGACATTGAAAATGTCTGACATTGAACCTGCGGCAAAGCCGCAGCTGGGGCCACTAGTGGCCTGAAATCGCTCGCGTTACTCGCTTGTCCCACGCGTAGATGTCCGACAGTGCCGTCAGACATTGTCAAGCCAATGCTTCACAGGGATTTCTTTACAGAATTCGTATCATTCTCGCTGCCTACCCTCTTGTACATTAAACCCTTAAAGTTCATGAAGGAGCAGAAGCATGTATGTTGATGCATGGGGCTCGATCCTGTACAAAGATATCGGTATATCTCCATTGCTAGCGCAGTTCCCACAAGAGTGTTCGTAAAACAAATTGATCCCTTTGGCACGGGCATGCGGACTATGTTCTCTTCGGCTCGCTGGAGGAAAGAGAGATAGGATTTCATATCGCTCTGCTTTTCGAGAATAGGACCAATTTCCCCATCAGCTACTCCAACAGCACAAAATGCACAGGGGATGTCCTTTTCTATACATGCTTCAAGAACTATTGACCTGGGATTGACCCCCTCCCCACTGTCTGCAGCGCAAACAAGCATTGAAGTCCTCGAAGGAACGCAACGCATGAGTTCTTCGGCAGAGCGGACGTAAGACGCAACTGGATTAAGCGAAAGATCCGGATAGCGATTAACAAGTGTTTTGGAAACTGCCTCTACTTTTGCTTCTCCTATTTCGTCGGGACCAACAAGAAACTGACGATTTACGTTTGACCTCTCAACTCGATCCCCGTCGATTAATGTAAAATGCCGAACTCCAGCAGCAGCCAAATGCTCCGCCACCACCTGCCCTATGCCGCCCATACCAACGATGGCAAGATGAACGGCGCCGATTTGCTTAAGTAACGTCAGCGGAGCGTCGGAATAATAAGACAAAAAGCGAGCTGTCCTCGAGTGGGGTGATTCCAGCTCGTATTCTTCAGTCTCTAGAAAACCAAGTTCGTTGAGCCTTAGCAAGAATCGTTGCTCGCGAGCTTCAAGGTTCGTCTCATCTATCGTATTTTGTTTGGCGAGCTGCTCAAAAAGATTTGTACTCAAATCAGAGATTTTGACCCTCACTCGCGATTTTAATCCTTGCAATATAAGTTCGTTGGAATCTCTCCTGATATAAGCACTATCGTTCCAATAGAACATTTAATATCCTTTCCCTCAAGCCTTCTTCTGGAAAAGTGTTTCGCATGAAGAAGGCGCTGGAGAGTCGTCCGATCGGCAGAAAACACGCAGCCTCGCCAAACAGTTCGACGGCTCTCTCGTTAAACGCCTGGCGCGAAATCATGCCAGAAAAATACCTGCTCAAAACCGATAAATACTTTTGGAGACGCATGCGGTTGCCCAAGCCCGTCAGTAGTGCGAGTTGATAGTAGATAAAAATAGGGTCATTGAAAGTATTCGGAATTAAAAGCAGGTGTACATCCGCCCAATCCGATTGAGGAGAGAAATAATCACTCGACATGAGTTTTGGATGATACCTGCCTGACGATGCTAATTGAAGCGCTATAAGTTTTACAATCTTTTTATTGGGGTAGTATTTGTCGTATGAAATTGATAATTTCGCAGTTATCTCTCTTTGTTCATCGGATTTATTCACGCCGTAATCGAAGGAAGGATCTTTCAGTTTCGGCGACAGAAGTCTTCTGATTGCCTCTGTGTCAACGAGAGAGAGGATGTTCCTACGTCCTTCTTCGTCGGCGAAATAGGGAGAGTGCTTGTTTGAAAAAACGATAACAGCCTCTATGCCAGATAATCCATGGTGCAGCCGCGCGCTCTTGCAATAGCGCTCAATTAATAAGGGCATGTTTGTATTGCAGCTTGCCATGGTTCTTCCGAGAAGAAAACACAAGACGTCAATCCATCTATTCTCGATGCGCTTTATCGTCATAGTCTGAGTGCACGCAGCGCTGCTCAGTTTGACTTCCTGCCTTCCGATTTGCGTAACAGAAAAATCATTGACACAAAAATAGTGAGAAGAGAGGAGATGTAAAAATGGTCCCACCCTTCCTCCGGTCCGGAATGCAATGGACAGCGACTTTGCATGATTGCTTAGCGAATAGCAGTGACCATCAATTACATCTATTCTCAAAAAGAAAGTCTTTAGAAAGCCGCTGCAATTGTGATGGACGTAGTCAAGCTTCCTCCCCAACTCGACAATATGCTCATTATCATGTCGACTTGTAAACCTAATCGTCCTGTCATCATATTCAACTTCGAAAAAAGGGGAATGAGGGCATCCCGATGCATCGAGTATTACTGGAACCCCGGCGATACGCTGAATGATTTGTGACGAATAGTCATGTCCATCAAGAAGGCTCGACGCTTCGGGCAGCTCGTCAATCGATATATCAATTCTTGGAGACATGTATTCCTACCATTTTTAAAGAAACAACGGCGGTAATTGCTATCGCGATTGCGCCAATAACACCGAGCGCTATCTGAATGGGATATAACCCCAACACATATCCAAATATGGAGAAAAACATT
>CALLFD010000110.1 GCA_937997605.1 uncultured Collinsella sp.
AACATGATACGAAAGACGATGGATGTCAATAAATCTTAGAGAAGTTCTTTGCGAGCAGCCAAGTAGGCGTGAGCATGGCGCTCAAGAACCTCGTCCTCAACGTTCGTTAGGCGAATGGCGCCAAGTGCCGCGGGCAGCGGCAACATGCTGCGGTTCGAGCGTGCAAACTGCTGCTTGCGGAACTCCTCGAAATATGCGGCAGGCTCCAGATTGAAGGCAAGTTCCTCGATACCAAAGTCCTCCAAGCAGTCATCGACCTCAAAGACGAAATCGATATCGAAATCGCAGGCGTCGTGGGCAAGGCGCGCCTCAAAGCGCATGCCCTCGGACAACAGCTGGTAGACAGGGACCTGCGAAGCGGCATCGCCCAAGCAGGCGCGCAGGGTACGCTCCCCCGTCTTGCCAAAATCGAGCGCATGGCGAGCGCTCGGGTTCGTGGCCATTAGTACGTCCTTGCGGGCAGTCTGAGACCATTGAACGGCATTGACGAGCGCGACCTCCTCGCCCGCGAGAATCTCGGGGACGGTCTCAGTAAATTGATTCCAGCGGGACTTGCTGCTCGAAAGCATGGTGCCAACAAGTACCACATAGCCGAGCTTAAGGTCCTCGGGGTCCGCCTCGCGAACAAGGTCGAGGTCACACACGACCAAGCCCGGTTCGGTACGGAACGCGATAGCAGGAAGCGCATTCGACAACGAGGCGACGAGCGGCTTCATGGTCGTCGCGACCGTGAGCATGGCGTCGAACGTCGTCGGCAGCAACGCGCACTCGGTGCGGCCGCACCACTGATTGGCACACCAGCTAACAACCGAGCAGGTTGCGGCATCGCCAACGGCGACAACCAGATCGTCGCAGGTAATGCCGTTGGCAGACAAGGCGCCAAAGATAGCATCGGCATCGGCCAGCGTGGCACCAGCAGGCGAAACCTCAAGGGAGAACTGCGACACGGCAAAACCGGCGTCGACCAGCGCATGCTCGACGACCTCATCAAAACGTTCTGACGAGGCGGAGTTCCAAACCACCATCGCGCGCTTAGGCTTGCCCACAGCCGAGGCAAACATACGCGACAGCTCATCGAACGCGCCCAATCCGACACGGACATCGACGCTGCGGTTTTGGAAATTGATCAGTTGGCGGCGAATCATAGCAGTCCACGCTCCAAAAGCATCTCGGCACAAAGGTAGGAAACGTCCTCGAAGGACTTGTTGCGAATATCAAGGGTAAGGTCGGCGGCCTGGCGATACAGCGGACGGCGATGCTCAAACAGGCGCGCGGCATGCTCGGGAGAGCGGAAATCGGGGCGCGTGTCGGACCGACGAATCTGGCGAATCGAATCCTCAAAGTCGCCCTCGAGGTACACGCACGTACCCATTTCGTGCATCAGCTCAATATTCACCGGCGTCTCGACGATACCGCCACCGCACGAAACCAACAGACTGCGCTCGCTTTGGAGCGAACGGAGCGCCGAGGTCTCGAGCTCGCGAAAACGATCCTCACCCTCGGTCTCAAAAATCTCGGTTACCGACTTGCCGCAACGGCGGACGACTAGGCGGTCGGTATCGATAAAACGCCGCTTGAACATAGTGCCGACGTTGCGCGCGAGCGTCGATTTGCCCGCGCCCAAAAAGCCGATAAAGAAGATATGGTCGCAGCCGTGTTTGATGTGCTGAGACATGGCGAAACCTATTCCTCGCAGGGAAGGTCGCGCAGGGCCCGGCGCTCAAAGATACGGAAGATCTGCGTATACCACAGGTCCTGCGTGGCCTGCGGCTTTACCAGGATGGTATCGACGCCGGCGAAGTTGCCGCTCCACACGTCCGTGTAGAGCTGATCACCGATCAGCACCGCCTCGTCGGCCGTGGCGCCGAGGCGCTTAAGACCCGCCTTGAGGGCAAACGGCGCCGGCTTCATGGCATGGCTGATGGCCTCGAGTCCCAGCTCGCGTGCTGATGCCATGACCTGGTCGCGATGCCAGTTGTTGGACACCATGCACAGCTTAAAGCCTTTGGCGCGGGCGGTATCGAGCCAAGCGGAAACCGCGGCGGGAACCTGCTCGGTGTCGCGCGGCACCAGGGTGTTATCGCGAT
>CALLFD010000111.1 GCA_937997605.1 uncultured Collinsella sp.
GTGACGGTTGCACCCGTGCGTGCCGCTTCGATGGCGGCGCAAAGGCCCGCAATGCCAGATCCAATTACCAGTACATCAGTCGATTCCATCGGATTCCTTTCTCGTCCGGCGCATTGTCGCACGGGTGATCGGCAATGGGGCCGCAAAGACTCGGCAAATCGGTAAAGGGCAAATATGGCAGGTGGGCGTCATGGGCGTTCTGACGCTCCATCTCATCACATCTCGTATTTCGCCCCAACTGATATATTGGCATTAGCTACCCTGCGACAGCGCAAACAAAAAGAGCCGCTACCTCGAAAGGTAGCGGCTCCAAAGCTCAACTATATGAGCATCGTGCGGGCGCGATTAGGCCTTGAGGGCCTCCTCGACGGCGACAGCGCAGGCGACGGTGGCACCGACCATGGGGTTGTTGCCCATGCCGATGAGACCCATCATGTCAACATGCGCAGGCACGGAGGAAGAACCGGCGAACTGGGCGTCGGAGTGCATGCGGCCCATGGTGTCGGTCATGCCGTAAGAGGCAGGGCCGGCGCCCATGTTGTCCGGGTGCAGGGTACGGCCAGTGCCGCCACCAGAAGCGACGGAGAAGTACTTCTTGCCAGCCTCGAGGCGCTCCTTCTTGTAGGTGCCAGCGACGGGGTGCTGGAAGCGCGTGGGGTTGGTGGAGTTACCGGTGATTGAGATGTCGACGTTCTCGTGCCACATGATGGCAACGCCCTCGCGGACGTCGTCGGCGCCGTAGCAGTTGACGGCGGCGCGGGGACCATCGGAGTAGGGGATGGTCTCGACGACCTTGAGCTCGCTCGTGAAGTAGTCGAACTGGGTCTTCACATAGGTGAAGCCGTTGATGCGGGCGATGATCTGAGCAGCGTCCTTGCCCAGACCGTTAAGGATGACGCGCAGCGGCTTCTTGCGAGCCTTGTTGGCGTTCAGAGCCAGGCCGATAGCACCCTCAGCGGCAGCGAAGGACTCGTGGCCAGCCAGGAAGGCGAAGCACTCGGTGTCGTCGGAGAGCAGCATAGCGCCCAGGTTGCCGTGGCCCAGACCGACCTTGCGGTCCTCGGCGACGGAGCCGGGAACGGTGAAGGCCTGGATGCCCTCGCCGATGATGGCGGCAGCCTCAGAAGCGGACTTGGCGCCACGCTTGACAGCGAGAGCGCAACCGAGGGTGTAGGCCCACTCGGCGTTCTGGAAGGCGATGGACTGGGTGTTGTTGACGATCTCACGCGGGTTGAAGCCCTTGTCGGTGCAGATCTGCAGAGCTTCCTCGAGGGAGGCGATGCCGTTGTCGGCGAGGCACTTGTTGATCTTGTCAGCGCGGCGCTCGTAACCTTCGAACGTAACAGTCATAGTTATTTCCCTCCCTTTCTACTCGTGAACCGGGAACACGCTGGCGACGGAGTGAGTCTCCTCGTCGGTGCGCGGGTCGATGTACTTGGCAGCGTTCTCCCACTGACCATAGTGGCCCATAGCGCCAGCGATGGCCTCCTCGGGGGTCTTGCCGGCCTTGACGGCGTCGGTGAACTTGCCGAGGTTCAGGAACTCGAATGCGATGATCTCGTTCTTGTCGTTGAGAGCCATGCGGGTGACGTAGCCCTGAGCGAGCTCGAGGTAACGAGCGCCCTTGGCCTTGGTGCCGAACATGGTGCCGACCTGAGAGCGAAGGCCCTTGCCGAGGTCGTCGAGGGAGGCGCCCACGGGCAGGCCGCCCTCAGAGAACGCGGTCTGGCTGCGGCCGTAAACGATCTGCAGGAAGATCTCGCGCATAGCAACGTTGATGGCGTCGCAGACGAGGTCGGTGTTGAGGGCCTCGAGGATGGTCTTACCGGGAAGGATCTCGGAAGCCATGGCGGCAGAGTGGGTCATGCCCGAGCAGCCGATGGTCTCAACGAGGGCCTCCTCGATGATGCCGT
>CALLFD010000112.1 GCA_937997605.1 uncultured Collinsella sp.
TCCGATCTACCCCACCACCCTCGTGCGCGGTGTGGGCGTGGGCATCGACATGTTCGACTGCGTGCTGCCGACGCGCACCGGCCGCATGGGCACGGCGTTCTCCAGCGAGGGTCGCCTTAACTTCCGCAACGCGCGTTTTGCGCACGACGACGGTCCCATCGATCCCACCTGCACCTGCCCGGTGTGCACGGGCGGCTACAGCCGCGCGCTCATCCGTCACATGGTCACGCAGAAGGAGATGCTCGGCGGTATTCTGCTGTCGATGCACAACATCTACTACCTGCTCAACCTTATGCAGCGTGCCCGCCAGGCCATTATCGAGGGCCGCTACGGTGCGTTCGTGAGCGACTGGATGAACAGCCCCGCGGCGGTGGATTACTAAGGACGGCGCGGACGCTTGCGGAGCGCGGGCAACGGCAAAGGCCAAGCGGCGATCGGTCGTCGCGTTCGCTAACATGGTCTGCAAGACCGCTGACCGATGTCTTGCAAGCGCTTGATGCATCGTGGGTACCATACCGAATGGTTGATGTTCGGGCGGGTGTTTGACGCATGGCGTCGACCCCGCCCGTTTCTGTTTTCGATAGGAGTACCCATGATTAAGAATGAGAACGTCGAGGGCGAGCCCGCCTACGACGAGACGTACCGCCGCGGCCCCGTGGTCATGCGCGGCCCCATGATTCCTAAGGACAACACCTACGCCAATCTGCTGGCGCCCGAGGACTCGACCGACTGGCTGCATGCCGATCCCTGGCGCGTGCTGCGCATTCAGGCCGAGTTTGTCGATGGCTTCGGCGCGCTTGCCGAGCTCGGGCCCGCGGTGACCATCTTCGGTAGTGCCCGCACGCCCAAGACCGATCCGCTCTACAAGGCGGCGCGCACGGTCGGCCGCAAAATCGCCCAGCGCGGCGTCGCGGTTATCACCGGCGGCGGCCCTGGCATCATGGAGGCGGCCAACAGGGGAGCGGCGAGCGCCAACGGCAAGTCGGTCGGTTTGGGTATCGAACTACCGCACGAGCAGGGGCTCAACAAATACGTGAACCTGGGTATGGACTTCCGCTACTTCTTTGTGCGCAAGACCATGTTCGTCAAATACAGCTCGGGCGCCATCGTGTTTCCCGGAGGTTTTGGTACGCTCGACGAAATGTTCGAGGTGCTCACGCTGGTGCAGACACACAAGGTCAAGCGCATGCCGCTCGTGCTGGTAGGCAGCGAGTACTGGCAGGGCCTGTTCGACTGGCTCAACGGCCCGGTGATGGATGCCGGTATGATCAGCCCGCTCGATCCCGAGCTCGTACACATCACCGACGACCTCAACGAAGCCGTCGACATTGCCCTGAGTGGGCTGATGTAGGGCAATCGTGCCCACCGCGATATGAATATATATAGCAATCTGATGCTATCTAACGTCAGTTTGCCATTTATATTGGGTATACTGATGCAAAAGACGAGGGCGAGGAGGTCGCGTATGTCTACTGCAACGGTTAAGCCTACGACGGTTCGCATCGAAGAGGGGCTCAAGGAGCAGGCGACTGAGTTCTTGGATTCGGTCGGCCTCAGCCTCAATTCCTATCTGAATCTTGCCGTTCGGCAGCTTGTAAATCAGCGAAAGATTCCTTTTGAGATCGTAGGAAGGGCGGAAGTGCCCAACGAAGCGACGAGGCGTGCCATGGTAATCGCCGAGGCTCATGAGTTGGGGATTTTGCCGGACGATAGCCCGTCATTCAACGACGCTGATGAGCTTATGTCGTTCCTCGATGAGGACTAGCGATGTTTGAGATTAAAGTCGAGGCTCAGTTTAAGGCGGATTACAAACGGACGATGCGCATCCATCCGCAGCTAAAGAGTGAGTTTAAAGCGGCGGTTGCAGAGCTTGTGGCCCATGGGTCGCTTCCAGCGGAGTACGGCGCCCACGAGCTCTCAAACCCGGGCGGAAACTACAACGGCCACATCGATTTCCACCTATCCGATGGCTTGGTCGATGTGGTCGTTCTTTATCTTCCCCATAAGACTAACCCAGTGATTAGGCTGGTGAGAATGGGCACTCATCAGGAGCTGTTTCAGGGCCCGCTGGGCTGATCGCCGATTTCTAGGTTGCGGTGGAATAGGGATTGATTTGCGGCTGATAAGCCAAAAATAGTCCCTATTCCA
>CALLFD010000113.1 GCA_937997605.1 uncultured Collinsella sp.
GCCACCCAGCCCGCACGCACGGCAGGAGCGGCAGCAAGGCTCGTTGCGGTGGGATAGCAGCCGGCGCAGGCGACCAACACGGGCCTGCCAGCAGCATGGCTGGAAGCAGCGGTCTCCAAGTCCTGGCAGAACAGCTCGGGCAGGCCGAAGGCACGTGTCTTGAGTAGCTCGGGGCTCGTGTGCTCGGCGGCATACCATGCCTCAAACACGGCCGGATCGCTCAGGCGGTAATCGGCCGAAAGATCAAAGCAGGAAACGTCTGCGGCAAGCAGGGCGGGCACCTGCGCCATGGCGGCGGTGTGCGGCACGGCCAAAAATACCGCGTCGCAGTTCTTGAGCTCGGGGGCATCATGCGTCGTGAAGACAAGATCGCTTACGCCGGTGAAGCTCGGGTACACCGCAGACAACGGCTGGCCGGCATCGGCGTTGGACGTAATGGCGACAAGTTCAAACTCGGGATGACCGAGCACGAGGCGAATGAGCTCGGCTCCGGCATATCCAGCCGCGCCGACGATTCCAACCTTCAAAGACATATCAGACTCCTTGTCTGCGATTTATGCACCGATGCGCATTTCGCAGCGGTCGTTATGAAGTGGGTTGAAACTTTAGCACCAAAAGATGCATGAATACGTAAATGGCTTGCATATTCATGCATTGAAACATTCCCGACACATTCACTCGAAGGAATTGACAAATAAATGCGGGCCCCATATTGCCCAGTGCGCCTTACGGTGACGTTGCAATGTGGGGCCCGCTACATGCGAGAATTTGAATTGTCGAAGCTTGCCGAGAGACTCGTTTAGAGCTCGACCGGCACCCATTCGTCATGGTTGCAGATAAAGGCCTCGGGTTCCTCCACGCTAAAGAAGACGAGCGTGGGATCGTCTGCGCCCTCGTAGTGCTCGCCTAGGCGCTCCAGGTGCTTCCAGCCTGCCTCGCGCATATCGGGAGCGGCTTGGTCATCCAGACCCGCACGCCCGCGCAAGATGAGCCAGCCATGGCCCGGCCACCAACTCGTGGCCTCAA
Source organism: uncultured Collinsella sp. (assembly GCA_937997605.1). Taxonomy (GTDB): domain Bacteria; phylum Actinomycetota; class Coriobacteriia; order Coriobacteriales; family Coriobacteriaceae; genus Collinsella. The sequence continues at coordinate 1,027 of CALLFD010000113.1, forward strand.
AGCGTTGATTTTGCAGCAGCTCTTGCCACACGTCTTTGGTGCGCGCCGTTACAAACCACAGCTTGCCGTCCTGGATCTGCGCAAACGAAAACGGACGCACATGCGGCTGTCCGTCAACGCTCGTCGCCAAATACCATGCCGGCACCGACGTCAGATACTCCAACACCGTATTCAATCCGTCCATGTGTCCTCCTGGCACTAGTCTTTTTGGGTCGGGGCTGTTTTAGCTACCCTAGGGCTAAAGCTCCAGGCGCTCCTCGCTGCCGTCGATATCACAGAAGCGGGCGGCGATATTTCGCACCGAGAAAAACGCAAGGCGACCGTCGTTGGCACTATCGTGTTGCTCGCCGATGCCCACCATGTGCTTAAAGCCGGCTTGGCGCACCCGGTCGCTCACGACTGCGTCGTCCTCGAGCGCGGCCTCGCCGGTCA
>CALLFD010000114.1 GCA_937997605.1 uncultured Collinsella sp.
CGATGTCGCGGGCGATCTGGAGCTCCTCGCCGGCAGCCGGCCAACCCTCGAGGGCCAGACGGGTCGAGACCTTGCCCTCGTTGATCTGGCCATGGCCGACCAGGTCCTCGTCCTGGCAGTGGCTCATGAAGACCTTGCCGAACATCTTGCCGTAGTCCATGCAGCGACGGAGCATGCCCGCGCCCTGCACGCCGCGACCGTCATCGGTGAAGGCGACGGCGCCGTGGGCGACCATATCGCCCATCTCGGACATGGCCTCGCCCTTAAGACCGCGGGTCATGGCGCCCGACGGATAGACGCGGCAGTGGCCGACCTCGGCAGCGCGGGACTTGACGAACTCCACGACAGTGCCGTTATCGGTGACGGGATCGGTGTTGGGCATGGCGCACACGCCGGTAAAGCCGCCCTTGGCAGCTGCGCGGGTGCCGCTCTCGATGTCCTCTTTGACCTCGTAGCCGGGCTCGCGAAGGTGAACGTGCATGTCCACCAGGCCGGGGACGAGGTACTTGCCGGAAAGGTCGCGGACCTCGGCCCCCTCGACGGCGAGATTCTCGCCGACCTCGGCGATCTTGTCGCCGTCAATCAGGACGTCAACGACACCGTCAAGCTCGACGGACGGGTCGACGACGTGGGCATTCTTAAGAAGCAAGGCCATTATCGGCACCTCCAAGCAGCAGATACAGGATAGCCATACGCACGCAGATACCGGCGTAGACCTGCTCCAGGATGACGGAGCGTTGCGGGTGGTCGGCCATATAGGAGTCGAACTCGACGCCGCGGTTGATGGGGCCCGGGTGGCAGATGATCGCGTCGGGCTTCATGAGCTTCTCGCGGTCCTTGGTCAGGCCGAAGAGCTTGTGGTACTCGCGAATGGTCGGGAACGGGGCACCCTCGAGGCGCTCCTGTTGCACGCGCAGCATGTAGACGACGTCCAGCTCGGGCAGGACGGAATCGAGGTCGCTCGTCACGTGGTCGCAGCCCAGGACCTCGGGCGACGGCGGCAGCAGCGTGCCGGGGGCGACGGCGTAGGTCTCGCAGCCCATGATCTTAAGGGCGGGGATAAGCGAGCCGCAAACGCGGGAGTGCGCGATATCGCCGACGACGGCGACCTTCAGACCGTGGAAGTCACCCTTGTGCTCCCAGATGGTGTACAGGTCGAGCAGGGCCTGCGTGGGGTGGTTGTGCTTGCCGTCGCCGGCGCAGATGACGCTCGCGGGCGAGTTCTGCGTGACGATGTAGGGAGCACCGGCGTGCTTATCGCGCACGACGATGCAGTCGATCTTATAGGCGTTGAGGGTCTCGACGGTGTCGACGAGGCTCTCACCCTTGACCGTAGAGGTCGAGGAGCCGCCAAAGTTGAGGCTGTCGGCCGAAAGACGCTTCTCGGCGAGCTCGAAGGAGCTGCGGGTGCGCGTCGAGGGCTCGTTGAACATGTTGACGATGGTCTTGCCCTTGAGCGTGGGGACCTTCTTGATGGCACGCTCGTTGACCTCGGAGAACGCCTTGGCGGTCTCGAGGATGAGCTTGATGTCCTCTTCGGAGTACTCGGTAATGTCGATCAGGTGCTTATGGTTGAACGCCACGGTACTACTCACCTCCCAGCGGCGCGGAGCCCACATGGGAACCCGGCGCGACGTCGTTAATCTCGACGGCGGTGCGGCCGTCGACTTCCTTCATATATAGGTGCACGTTCTCCTCATGCGACGAGGGAACGTTCTTGCCGACAAAGTCCGGCGAGATGGGGAGCTCGCGGTGACCGCGGTCAACGAGAACTGCCAGCTCAATGCGGCTCGGACGGCCCAGGTCCATGACGGCATCGAGAGCGGCGCGAATGGTGCGGCCCGTATACAGGATGTCGTCCACCAGCACGACGCGCTTGCCGTCGACACTGAAGGGAATGTTGGTGGCGTGGATCGCGGGAGCGAAATTGGTAGCGTAGTCATCGCGGTAGAAGCTGATGTCGAGGCTGCCGAGCGGAACGTCGACGCCCTCGATCTCCTTGATCTCCTCGGCGAGCTTCTTTGCCAGAAGGTCGCCGCGCGTGACGATGCCGACCAGAGCGAGGTCTTCACAGCCCTCGTTGCGCTCGAGAATCTCGTGCGCGATGCGGGTCATCGCTCGGTTGACGGCGGTCTCGTCCATGATGACCGCCTTGGGGGAAGTCGTGCCCATCGATCTCCTTCCTCACATGTCTTGACTGCTGACACAGTCAAAAAAATAGATGCCCGACCGCTCAAAGCGGACCAGACACCCACAGGAAGGGCTGCTCTTTGGCAGCAATGTAATTCCATGTGGGTATCTCGTACCCCTTTAATGGTCAAGGGATAGTGTAGCCAACCTCGAGCTTAATTGCGAGCATAAATACAGAGCAATCCGTAAACGGAGCCCAATGCTCCATAAACCTATATATATTTGTGGGACGAGCTTGAAAACGCGCGCACGAGCTGGCATAATCCCCTCTGCTGCACGCAAATCGGATCTACGTCCAGGGCCGT
>CALLFD010000115.1 GCA_937997605.1 uncultured Collinsella sp.
GACAGCCATGCGCGACGCATTGGACTTCAGCTGTTCAAATAGTTTCATGTCATTCACCTCCTTCGTATGTATCGAGGTATTCCTGCTTGAGCGTCTGCGAGGACGACTCGGTCTTTTCCACGAGCGTGCCGGCCTCGATGAAGTAGAACGAGTCGGTGAGGTCTGCCAGGTCGTCGAGTAGATGGCTTGAGATGAGCACGCTGCGGCCCCGCGCCACTTCGCTGCGCATCGCGTCGCAGGAGGTTTTCCGTTTTCCCGGATCGAGGCCGTTCAGCGGTTCATCGAGGATGAGGTACGGGCAACCGGTCGATATCGCCATGGCAAGCTTTACCTGCTGCTTCATTCCTGTCGAGAGTTTACGGGTCGGCTTGTCGAGATATGGGGAGATTCCGAGGGAGTCGCAGAGCGAGTCGATGTCGGCGGCCGATTTCCACGCCTCCCTAACGAAAGCAAGGTGCTCGATGGCCGATAGCGTGGGGTAGAGATCCGCGCCGCCCGAAGAGCTCAGGTAGACGAGTTCTGCAAATTCGGCTGATCGACGTTGGCAGATTCCGTCTGCCGCCAGGCTTCCCGAGCGGATGCGGGTGGGAAATTGGCCCGACAGCGCTTCAAGAAGGGTGGTTTTCCCCGAGCCGTTGGGAGCAACGAGGCCCGCCGCCGTTCCCGGGCTCAGGAAAAGCGACCCGATTGAAAGTATCGTCGTGCTCCCGTATCCCACGCTCGCGTCCAGAAGCTCGAGCCCATGGTGCTTTTTCGCGGGTCCAGACTGTTTGGGCGAACGTGCCGCAACGGCGCCGACCGCGAAAAGGACCGCGACGTATACCAGGGCCACGGCAAGCATCGATGCGCCGCCCGAACCGGAGCTAATGAATTCCGTCGGGAAGCATCCCACGTAACCCGTTGCCTCGATAGGCGAGAACACGGCCAGCGGCAGGAGCCCGAGCGCGGCGTTATGCCCCAGCGCCGAATCGGACAACAACGGGAATACCGGGGCCGCGACAAGCAGCGCGGAGGCAAGGGGGCCCGCGAGGACGCGCCTCGTTGCGGTCGATAGGACGGCGGAGCAAACGGATATCAAGGTTCCGCCCGCGAGCAGCGCGAGAAGCAGGGCTGTGAAGACGTCTCCCGCGGTCGTGGTGGTGAGCGCGCCGTCATGGAAGAAGGCGATCGGGTACCCGATCTGCCCGAAGCCGTTTAGGGCCAAGGCGTAAATGCCCCCGGGTGCGAGGCCGGCGAGGAGCATCGCGGTCCCCGCGGCGATTATCGAAAACACGATCTGGATAAGGCGCCGGAATTTGGGCACGGGCGCCTTCGCCGCCAGGGTCGCAGGCCTTGTGGCCCCGAGCAGGAGTATCGACGAGAGAAGGAAGGGAATGAAGGGAAGGAAAGACGGCACCATGGCAATGGCGTAAGGCAGGAAGGAAAGGAATGGCAGATCGCTTGCGGAGGCTGGAATGTGCGTGATGCCGGAACTGCTCAGAGCACGGCAATATGCGAGCTCCGCGTCATTGGTCTCTCGGTCTCCCACGATGGACCCGGATTGGAAGCCTTCGCCCATGAGCGCGTAGTAGCTCTCGGCAGAATCGAGAAAGGCGGCGTCGGTTTGGGCGGCAAGGGCGGCGTTCGCGTATCTTGCAAGCTCCGCGTCGACTTGCTGCTCTGGCGATAGGTCTATGCCGCTGGCCTGGGGCGCGCGCGTATTGAATGCGTCGACAAAGCCCTGCATGCCCTGCTTCATGAAGAAGGGCCCGTAGATGGGTGAATTGAACGCAATGGGGACGGAAAAGGCTGCAGCGAGAACGAGCGTACAAATCCATACGGCCTTGTCTCTTAGGATTAGTTTGAGAAGAAGTCGACAGTACATTTAGAAGCACCTACGTTCCTCAAAGAATTGTTAGATTAAAAGTAACAGACCGGATGAAGATACGTGCGACGGGGGCGAGGCGAATGGCTGAGCGGTATCGATATGCGGGTTCAACGG
>CALLFD010000116.1 GCA_937997605.1 uncultured Collinsella sp.
TGGACACGCATGTCAACCGCATTGCGCACCGCCTGATGCTGAGTCCCAAGACGCATGCAAAGGAGCCGCTCAAGACCGAGCAGGATTTGCTCAAGATTTTGCCGCACGAGTATTGGGAGTCGGTCAACCATCAGTGGATCACCTTCGGTCGCGAGATCTGCGACGCCCGCAAACCCAAGTGTGACGAGTGTCCGCTGGCAGATTTGTGCCCCAGCGTGCGCGTAGCGGGGTAGGGCGGAACGCATTTTCGTCTGGCGTTTTTTGCGGGGCTGGGTTTGCCCTTGAGCCGGAGTCCTCTCCATGCGCTACCATGACAGACAATGTATTTGACGTACGACCCGCCGAGCTTGCCCCGGCGGGCTTTTGGCGTTGCGATGCCGGAGGAACAGCATGCTCATTCACCGTATAGCCGCGCAGCTCTACACTGCCGAGGCGCTGCAGGCTGTCGAGGCCGGACTCGATGCCGGCGAGGACGTGACGCTGGCCGTGTCGCAGTCGGGTCGCACGCTTATGGCGGCCGCCCAGTTTGCGCGCCGTCCGCGCCCGACGGTCTACGTTGTGAGCGGCGAGGATGCGGCCGATCGCGCCGCTCGTAGCCTTGCCGCCTACGTGGGCCTGGCGCATGTGTGCCGTTTCCCCGAGCGCAAGGATTATCCGTGGCGCGAGCAGGCGCCCGACGACGCCGTGGTAGCGCAGCGATGCGAGGCCCTGGGACGCATCGTGCGCGGGGACAACTGCATCATGGTTGCCTCGGCTCGCGCGTTGCTGCGCTGCGTGCCGCCAGTCGAGAGCCGCTACTGGGAGTCCACGATCTTTGCGGTGGGTGAGGAGATTCCTTTTGACGAGGTGCCGCATCGCCTGGTGGGCATGGGCTACACCAATGCCGGCGCCGCTGATGCGCCCGGTCTGTTCCGCGTTCACGGCGACACCGTCGAGGTGTTCCCTGCACAGGAAAAGGCACCCGTGCGCATTGAGTTCTTTGGCGACGAGATTGATCGCATCCGCCGCATGGTGAGCTCAACGGGGCAGACCATCGGCAACGAGGACAGTATTGAGATCTTCCCCTGCCGTGAGCTGGCGCTTACCGACGATGCCGTTCACAACATGCACGTGGCGCTCTACCGCGCAAGCCAGGACGATAGCAAGCTGGCGGCGCTACTCGAGATGGTGGATGCACGCATCGTCACGCCCGAGCTCGACCGCTTTTTGCCGGTGATGTACGGCCAGACTGTGAGCCCGCTGTCGCACGTGAGCGGCAAGGCGCTCGTGGTGCTGTCCGAGCCGCGCTCGCTGTTCGACGATTGTCTGCGCGCCTACGAGGATATCGAGGCACGTGCCGGCGAGGCGGGGGTCGACCGTCTGGACGGCCTGTACGTGCGTGCCCAGCAGCTCGACTTTGGTTCCCAGCAACGCCTGAACTATGTGAGCCTCATCCGTGCCGGCGGTGCGGTGACGGCCGAGCTCAAGATTGAGCAGCCGGCCATCGCAGGCTCGGACAATCGCTTTATGACGCGCATTCAGGAAGTCGTGGGCAAGCGCTACGCTTGCGTGTTTGCCATCCCTGACCGCGGTGCGCGCGAGTCGATGGAGCTCACCTTTGGTGACGAGGGCATTACCTTTGAGGAATCGCTGACGGCCGCGCCCGAAAACGCAGGCGTCATTGGCGAGCGCGTGCGCGTGGCAGCGGCGGATTCCGCCGACCGTGCCGCACGCCAGGAGGCCCATGCTTCCATTCGCGAGCGTAAGGCCGACGCGCTCAACGCCCGCTCGCTCGAGGCGGGTGCCGCCCAGGCTGCCGCCGGCGCCGCCGTGCCCACTATTTCGCGCGGACGTGTGACCTTTGTCGATGCCGCCTTGCCGCAGGGCGTGGTGGTGCCCGATGCCAACCTAGCCGTGTTCTCGATCGCCGACCTCAACGCCCGCATGGACGCCAACCGGGCCCGCAGCCGCCGCAAGGTTGACATTACGCAGATCACCTTCCCGTTTAAGCCGGGAGACTACGTGGTGCACGCCACCCACGGCATCGCGCTCTTTAGCGAGATCGCGCGCCAGGAAGTGGGTGGCAAGGAGCGCGACTACTTTTTGCTGGAATATGCCGACGGCGACAAGCTCTACGTGCCGCTCGAGCAGGTCGACCGTATCACGAGATACGTCGGTCCCGACGGCGACAAGCCGCGCCTGACCAGGCTCAACACCGCCGACTGGACGCGCGCCACCAACAAGGCGCGCAAAAACGCCAAAAAGCTGGCGTTTGACCTGGTCGATCTGTATACGCGCCGCTCGTCGATTACCGGTATCGCCTGCCCGCCCGACACGCCCGAGCAGATCGAGATGGAGGAGAGCTTTCCTTACGACGAGACGCGCGACCAGCTGGAGGCCATCGCCGACATTAAGGCCGACATGGAGGCGCCCAAGCCCATGGACCGCCTGCTGTGCGGCGACGTGGGCTTTGGCAAGACCGAGGTCGCCCTGCGCGCGGCGTTTAAGTGCGTCGACTCCGGCCGCCAGGTCATGGTGCTCTGCCCCACGACCATTCTGGCCCAGCAGCACTACGAGACATTCTTTGAGCGCTTTGCCCCGTTTGGCCTTGAGGTCGAGGTGCTCAGCCGCTTCCGCACGCCGGCGCAGCAAAAGCGCGCGCTCAAGGCGTTTGCCGAGGGCACGATCGATGTGCTCATCGGCACGCATCGTCTGCTTTCGGCCGATGTGAACCCCAAGAACCTGGGCCTGGTGATCATCGACGAAGAGCAGCGCTTTGGCGTGCAGCACAAGGAGCAACTCAAGAACCTGCGCGAGCAGATCGACGTGCTCACGCTTTCGGCAACGCCCATTCCGCGTACCATGCAGATGGCCACGAGTGGCGTGCGCGACATGAGCCTGATCACGACGCCGCCGACCGGCCGTCGTCCCGTGATCGTGCACGTGGGGGAGTACGACCCCGATGTGGTGAGCGCGGCGATTCGCCTGGAGGTGGGCCGCGGCGGTCAGGTGTATTACGTGTCCAACCGCGTCAAGACCATCGACGACGCCGTGGCGCGCGTGCACGAGGCCGCGCCCGAGGCGCGCGTGGGCGTGGCGCACGGCAAGATGAGCCCGCGCGAGGTCGAGGACGTGATGATCGAGTTCGCGACCAAAAAGATCGACGTGCTCATCGCCACGACCATCGTGGAGAGCGGCATAGACAACGCGACCGCCAACACGCTGATCATCGAGGACTCGCAGCGCCTGGGTCTGGCACAGCTCTACCAGCTCAAGGGCCGTGTGGGCCGCTCTGCCACGCAGGCCTACGCGTACTTTATGTTCCCGGGCGAGCTGCCGCTCACCGAGGAGGCGACGGCGCGCCTGACCGCACTTTCCGAGTTCCAGGACCTGGGCAGCGGCATGCGCATCGCCATGCGCGACCTGGAGATCCGTGGTGCCGGCTCGCTTATGGGCGCCGAGCAGCACGGCAACCTGTCGAGCGTGGGCTTTGACCTGTTTACGCAGATGCTGGGCCAGGCCGTGGCCGAGGCGCGCGGCGATGACGACGCCGGCGTGGAGGCGGCGAGCGTGGGTATTAACCTGCCGGCCGACTACTTCTTGTCCGAGGAGTACCTGCCGGCGGTGGACCAGCGCGTGCTCGTGTACCGTAAGCTCGCGGCGGCTGAGGACCTGGAGAGCATCGACGAGGTGCAGGAAGAGACCGAGGCCGCGCACGGTGAGCTGCCGCTGGCGGGGCTCAACCTGTTCAACCGCGCGCGTATTCGTATCCGCGGCGAGCGCTTGGGGCTCGAGAGCGTCACGCTCAGCGGCGGCCGCATCACGTTTTTGGGCGTCGACGTGCCCAAGAAGGTGGCCTTTGAACTAAAGACCCGCTATGGCGCGGTGAACTTCCCCAAGAGCCGCAAACTGTCGGTGCCTTACAAGGCGGGCGCCGGTGCGGGCAGCGGCCTGGATCGCGGCCTCGACGCCAACGACGGCACCGGCCCGGTGGCGGCGGCACTCATGCTGCTGCAGCAGTTGGGTGCTAGCGACGACGACTAACAAGTAGGGGGCGTGGCGGGATGAAGTCGTCTTTGTCCCGCCACGTTGCAGGTTGATTCCAGCTCCATCGGAAGGAAAGCATGTTCGGATACATCTATAAGAAAGATGTCGCCATTATCGCGGTTGTCCTGTGTCTTTGTCTGGGCGTGGGCAGTTTCTTCGATTATCAGATCTCGAGCGCGCTGTTCAATATCGGCAGCATGTACGGTCGCTTTATCGAGGCCGCCGGCGAGCTGCCGTTTGAGCTGACGGCGAGCATCGCGGGCGTTATGCTCGTGCGCGCGGTGCGTCCCGACTCCAGGGGGAGCAAATGGCTCGCCGTGCTCGGCATCCTCGTCAACATTGGCCTGGCCGGCTACGAGATCGTTTCGTCCCTGCGGGTTGGCGGCAAACTCATCGCGGCTCAGTTGGTGCTGACGTTTGTGCTGGCCATCGTCGCCAACCTTATCGTCTATCGCCTCACGCGCACGACCGAGCCCGACGAGCTCACGCGCTGGGCGTTGATGGTGCTTGTCGTGTGGGTCGCTCAGGCCATTATCCTCAACGTGATTGTCAAACCGCTGTGGTCGCGCCCTCGCATGCGCGTGATCGAGGTGACGCAGGGTCTCGAGTTTCAGCCGTGGTGGGTGATCGGCAACCCCGACAAGTGGACTTATATCGCCACCGGTGTAATCAAGGACGGCTTTAAGTCGTTTGCGAGTGGGCACACGGCGCACGCGGCGATCGGCCTTATGCTCGCCGGGCTTCCCACGGCGGCCTTTAAGGAAAAACCGTCGCGCCGCCGCGTGGTCTTTTGGACGGCGGCTGTGGTCGCGGCGCTCGTCGCCTTTGGCCGTATCGTGATCGGGGCGCACTTTTTGAGTGACGTGAGCTGCGGCTTTGCCCTGGTGCTGGCGCTTGAGTGCCTTGCCGCGCACATTGCCTATCCGCACGGCGTACAATAGCCCCGTTTGAATCATCTGGCCGATACCCGGTAAGAGAGGATTGCCATGCTCGCGTTTAACAACGACTATTCCCACGGCGCACATCCGGCAGTGCTGCAGGCGCTCGTCGATACCAACATGGAGCCGCAGCCCGGCTACGGTACCGATGCGCATACCGAATGCGCCAAGCAGCTTATCCGCGAGGCCTGCCAGGCCCCCGATGCCGACGTGTTTTTTCTGGTGGGCGGCACGCAGGCCAACGCGACGGTGATTGATATGCTGCTCGCGCCCTACCAGGGCGTTGTTGCCGCCGAGACCGGTCATGTTGCCTGCCACGAGGCGGGCGCCATCGAGTTTGGCGGCCACAAGGTGCTTACCATCCCCGGCTACGAGGGCAAGATGCACGCCGAGGACCTCGAGAACTATATCCAGGTGTTCTACGAAAACGAGAGCTACGAGCACACGGTGTTCCCGGGCGCCGTGTACGTGAGCCTATCGACTGAGTACGGCACGCTGTACTCCAAGGCCGAGCTCGCGGCGATTCACGCGGTGTGCCAGAAGCGCGAGATTCCGCTGTTTGTGGATGGCGCCCGCCTGGCCTATGCACTGGCGGCCGATGAGTGCGACATTACCCTGCCCGAGCTGGCGCAGCTGTGCGACGTGTTCTACATCGGCGGCACCAAGTGCGGCGCGCTCTGCGGCGAGGCCGTGGTGTTTTGCGGCATGCACGCTCCGGCGCATCCCATTCCGCGCATTAAGCAGCACGGTGCGCTGTTGGCCAAGGGCCGCCTGACGGGCGTCCAGTTTGAGGCGCTCTTTACCGATGGCCTGTATTTTGAGATTGGTCGACAGGCGATTGAGACGGCCCAGGCGCTACGCCGTGTGCTGCACGAGCGCGGCTACCAGTTCTTCTTGGAGACGCCCACAAACCAGCAGTTTGTGATTCTGCCCAACGAGGACATGGCCCGCATTCGCGAGCATGCCTCGATCGAGTACTGGGAAAAGTACGACGATACCCACACGGTGGTGCGTTTTTGCACCAGCTGGGCCACGACGCAGGAGGATATCGACGCGCTGGCGGCTGTCCTGTAGGTTGATGTGATGACGAGGGGCCGCCTTGCGCTTGGATTTGGCGCGAGGTGGCCCTTGCTTTTGAGGGGGAGGGGCTGTATGCACGAGATGTCCGAGCCGACGATTCGCCTGGCGACGCCCGAAGACGCGCCGGCGTTGCTTGCCATCTATGAGCCGTATGTGCGCCAGACGGCGATTACCTGCGAATACGAGGTGCCGAGCGTTGAGGAGTTCGCCGGGCGCATCGAGCGTACGCTCAAGCGCTATCCGTATTTGGTGATGGAGCTGGAAGGGCGTCCGGTAGGCTATGCCTATGTGAGCCCGCTCAACAGCCGCGAGGCATACGACTGGTCGGTCGAGACGTCGATCTACCTGGCGCGCGACGTGCGCCACGGCGGGCTGGGCCGCAAGCTGCACGATGCGCTCAAGCAGTGCCTGATTGCGATGGGCATCACCAACATGTGCGCCCTCATCGCCGTGCCGCACGACAGGGACGACGAGTATCTGACGCACAACAGCCAAGACTTCCATGCCCATATGGGGTATCGCCTGGTGGGTGCCTTCGACCGCTGCGCCCAAAAGTTCGGCCGCTGGTACGACATGTGCTGGATGGAGCTGGTCCTGGCCGAGCGCACGCCCAACCAACCTAAGCCAACCTGGTTCCCCGACCTCCCCAAACCTACCATTTAGGGACAGGTTTATTTTGGCAGGTTAGGCGATGGGCTCGGTGTATTTGGCACGGTCGGTGCGCTGGATGCGCTTAGAGACATGGAGCGGTCGGCCGTCGGTGTCGTAGACGTAGTCGGTGATCAGGATCAGCGCCTGCCCGCGCTCGACGTTGAGCAAAAACGCCTCGTTTTGCGAGGCATAGCACACCTCAAAGGTCTTATGTCCCTGTGCCGGCGCGCGATGGAATTCCTGGCGCAGCGTGGCGTAGAGCGAACCGTTGATATCGCGATCGATGAGTGCTTCAAAGCTCGGTGGTAGATAGGTGGTCTCCAGGCACAGCGGCGCATCGTCCAGATAACGCAGGCGGACAAGTTTGACGAGCTTGCTGCCCACGGCGACATCGAAGAACTTGGCCGCATTGCCCGCGGCCTTGGCAAAGCCCGAGTCCACCGTGCGCGTGGTGGGCTTCATACCCTGACCCTGGACCTGTGTCGTGTAGCTCGAAAACACCAGGTTGTTCTCGTGGAGCGCCGGCGTGTCGGCCACAAAGGCGCCACGCCCGCGCTCGGTGCGCACCAGGCCCTCATCAACGAGCACCTTAAGGGCGTGGCGTACGGTGCTGCGCGACAGCCCCGATTCGTCCATGAGTTCCATCTCGGACGGCAGCTTGTCTCCGCGTGCATAGGTGCCGGAGGCGATGCGGTCGCGCAGCATGCCCGCCAAGCGCTCGTATTGGGTCAGTCTATTTTTAGATGAAGCGTTCATGCGATCAACCTGTATCTAACCTGTATGCGTATCTAATCAAGCATGTATTCAATACAATAACAAAACCGCTGGTAGCAAGTTATCGAAAACCGCATCAGCAAAATTTCTAAGACAAATATAGCATACAACTAGTCGACATAACCAAAACATGTATGTAACTTGTATGCCATCGAGAGCATCAAACGAGAAGAAAGGCTGATGCACGATGACTACTCAGGAACAGGTTAAGGATGTCGTCTCCCAGGTTTTGGCTGACAAGGCAGACAAGGGCGGCATCAAGCGCGTCGTGTGGATTGGCGCTGGCGGATCCAACGGCGGCAACTATCCTGCCCAGTACTTTATGGAGCACGAGGCCACGCAGGTCGTGAGCTCCAGCTACACCAGCAACGAGTTCGTGCACGCCACCCCGGCCTACGTCAACGAGAACACTCTGGCCGTCGTCGTGTCCATGCGCGGCACCAAGGAGACCATCGTCGCCGCCCAGGTCGCCAAGGACCACGGCGCCAGCACCATCGCCATTTATGTTGACGAGTCCGGTCTCACCGAGGTCTGCGACTACAAGATCCAGTACGACAGCCTGGCCGTCGACGAGTCCTGCATGGGCCGCACCAACTCCGCCGTCGTGACCATGATCGCCATGGAGCTTACGCAGCAGACCGAGGGCTATGCCGAGTACGAGACCGCTATGGCCGCGTTCGACTTGGTCGACCCCATCTATCGCAAGGCCGTCGAGTACACCCGTCCGCTTGCTGCCAAGTGGGCCGAGCAGAACGCCGACAAGCCCTGCATCAACGTCATGGCTCAGGGTCCGCTCTTTGGTGCCGCCTACGTCTTTAGCATCTGCAACGTGCAGGAGATGCTGCAGATCGACTCATGCACCATCAACACCTGCGACTTCTTCCACGGCCCCTTCGAGATCCTGGACAAGCGCACCTCGCTGTTCCAGCTCATCAGCGTCGGCCGCAGCCGCTGCAACGACGAGCGCGGCATCCGCTTCGTCAACCAGTACGGTGGCGAGCGCGTCTATCAGCTCGACGCCAAGGAGCTCGGCCTCAACGACATCAAGGACAGCGTGAGCGAGTACTTCAACCACCTGATCTTTGCCCCGATCCTCAACAACGTCTACATGCGCGCACTCTCTGCCGTCACCCACAAGGACTACATGACGCGCCGCTACATGTGGAAGCTGGACTACTAGGGGATAGAGCGGCCTAACAGCTCGATGTCCTCATAAGTTGCGGTGGAATAGTTCCTGTTTGGGGGCTTGAAGCCTCTATTTAGGAACTATTTCACCGCAACCGCCAAGTAATCCGCTGGGGACGGAGGAAAACGGATCACTTTTCCGCTCACCGATTTGTGTCTTGAAAAATGTATATAACGACTATAACGTAGTACGAAACATATTGGAAACGATACCGAGGAGGCTGCGTTGAAGAAAAGCAATCTGGGCTATGCGCTGGTGCTGATCGCCGCGCTTATGTGGGGCACCATCGGAATCTTTGTTAACGGAATATCGGCCCTGGGTGTTTCGTCTCAGAGTATGGCGGCCTTTCGCCTGTTGTCGGGTGCCGTCTTAATGGCTCCGGTCTTGGCATTTATGGGTTGCCAGGGAGGTGCTCGTGAGGGAAAAGCCTCGGGTCCCCTGGCTCTGTTCAAGGCAAGTCCTAAAGAGCTTGTTCCCTGCGCGCTTGTCGGTATCGTCGGTTTAGCCGTCGCCAACACCTGCTATTACGAGTGCATGGGCGAGGTGGGCATGTCCACGGCCTCGGTGCTGCTCTACACCTCGCCGGTGTTTGGCGTCGCGCTTGGCCGCGTGCTTTATCGCGAGGACGTGACCCCCAACAAGCTCGTCGCCATCGTCTTTAACATTGTGGGTTGCGTGCTCGCGGTGACGAGCGGCGACCTGTCTGGTTTCCATTTCTCGGCTTGGGGCGTCGCGTCGGGTGTGATCGCCGGACTTTGCGGTGCACTGCTGGCTGTGTTTAGCCGTATGGCCACCAAGACGCTGCATCCGCTGGCGGTGACGTTTTGGGGCTTTGTCTTTGGCGGATGCTTTATGGCGGTGCTTTCGGCTCCGTGGTCCGATGTAGCCGCGGCAATGTCCCCGCAGCTCATTCTACTGTTCGCAGGCTTTGGCTTTATTCCGACGGCTCTTGCGTACATCTTCTATATGCAGGGCCTTTCGATGGATCTTGAGACATCGAAGGTGCCGGTCGTGGCTTCGTTCGAAACCGTGGCGACCGTTCTGGTCGGTATTGGCATCTACGCCGAGCCCGCTGGCGCGATCAAGGTCCTGGGCATCGTGCTGGTGCTCGCGTCCATCCTGATTATGAACACCGATTTCTCCAAGCTGCGCAACAGCGCCTTTGTCGGCCATATCGTTGAGAGCATGACCTTTAAGCCCAACGCGTGGTGGACGGAGAAATCGCAGGACATGGATCTGTTCCGCGAGCGCACCGGCATCGCGCTGGAGCCCACCGTGCAGGAAAGCCCCTGGTACTTCGTGCGATAGGGGATTGAGCGCGGCGTCCGACCTGGGGTTATCCAGCCAGCGCCGGCCTACCCAGCCCCAACGTTTCAAGTACGTTAAACCCGTCAACGGTCGATTTTCACCCGCGAACGGTCTTTATACTAATTAGCAATATAAGCAACGTATAAGACGTTATAATGACCATAACGAAAAGGAGGAGGCAAGATGAATCAGATCATTCTCGCATCTCATGGCGGCCTGGCCGCAGGCGCCAAAGACACGCTCGAGATGGTTCTCGGCGACGTGTCGAACGTCCACGTCGTGTCGCTTGCTCGTGACGACAAGGAGCCCATCACCAATAAGGTGGACGCCATGATCGCCACGTTCAACGCGGACGACACCGTCTATGTGCTGACCGATATGCTCGGCAGCTCGGTCAACAACAACATGGTCGAGCTTTCCAAGAACGGCACGAAGTTCACGGTTGTCAGCGGTTTCAACATCCCGCTGGCGCTCACGCTCGCTATGAGCCCCGTCCCCGTCGAGGGCGCCGAGCTCGCGGCCCTCATCAATGAGGCCCGCACCGGTCTGACCAACCCCAACGCACCGGTCGAGGCCGCCGCGGCTCCCGCCAAGAAGGCCAAGGCGTCCCGTCACAGCTCCGGTCCCGCCAAGATCGTCCTCGCACGTCTTGACTACCGTCTGCTGCACGGCCAGGTCGTCTTTACCTGGACCACCAAGGTTCAGGCCGAGCGCATCATCGTCGTCGACAACGCTGCCGCCAACGATGACATCAAGAAGGGCGCTCTTAAGCTGGCCAAGCCCCAGGGCGTGCGCCTGAACGTCTTCACCGTCGAGCGTGCCCTCGCCAAGATGGATAAGCTCAACACCCTCGGCGAGCGCGTCATGTTCGTCTTTGGCAACACGGCCGAGATGCTGCAGTTCTGCCAGGGCTACAAGCTCGATGCCATCAACCTGGGCGCCACCGCCAACCACGACGGTGCCGATCAGGTCGGCGGCAAGGACAGCTCCGTCTTCCTCGACGCCAACCAGAAGGCCGACGTCAACCAGCTGCTCGACATGGGCATCAAGCTCTATGTCCAGCAGACCCCTACGTATCAGAGCGTCGACATCGACGCCAAGCTGTAATCAACCAGGCTTTTGCCTGACTGAAAGGAGAAGGGTATGAATACGTTCATCAGTGCGGTGCTCGTCGGCCTCGTCGGCGTGTTCTGCATGTGGGACTCCCGCCTGCTCGGTCGTCTTAACTTCGAGCAGCCCCTCGTTGGCGCTACGCTCGTCGGTCTGCTGCTGGGCGATGTGCCCACCGGCCTTGCCGTCGGTGCCGCCGTCGAGCTCGTGTCCATGGGCCTGGTGCAGGTCGGCGCCGCCGTTCCGCCCGATATGGTCCTGGGCGGCATCGTGGCCGCTGCCTTTGCGTGCCTGACCGATGCTTCCGCCGAGACCGCCATGACGATCGCCATCCCGGTCGCCGTCCTGGGTCAGCTCCTCGGCATCGTGTTCCGTTCCATCATCGCCGCCCTCACCCATGTGGCAGATAGCGCGATCGATAACGGAAAGTTCAAGACCGCCTACCGTATGCACATCTGCGCCGGCTCCGGTCTGTACGCCATCATGTACTTCCTGCCGATCTTCCTCGCCGTCTTTGTTGGCACCGACCTGGTTCAGGCCATCGTCAACATGGTTCCCGAGTGGCTGTCCACTGGTCTTAACGTTTCGACCAAGATCATGACCGCCTACGGCTTGGCCCTGCTGCTCACCATGATGATCAAGAAGGGTATGACTCCGTTCCTGTTCATCGGTTTCCTGCTCGCCGCTTACCTCAACCTGTCCGTCATCGCGGTCGCTCTGATCGGTGTGTGCCTGGCTGTCGTCTTCATGGGCTTCAAGTTCAACGGTTCCCATGCTGCTGCCGGCGTCGATTCCGACTACGATCCGCTCGAAGACGACGAAGACTAAGGAGGAACACACTATGGCAACCGCAACCAAGGACGTGTCCCTGAACAAGAAGGTCAGCCAGTTCTTCTGGCGCTCCTGGGCCATCCAGGCCTCTTGGAACTACGAGCGTCAGATGAACATGGGCTTCCTCTACGGCATGGTTCCCACACTCGACCGCCTCTATCCGGATGAGTCCGACCCCAAGCAGCTCGCTGCTAAGAAAGAGGCTTACCACCGTCACATGGCGTTCTACAACTGCACCCCGCAGACGAGCGCTTTCATCCTGGGCCTCGCCGCCTCCATGGAGGAGGAGTACGCCAAGGATCCCGAGAACTTCGATCCCGATTCGATCAACGCGGTCAAGACCTCCCTCATGGGTCCGCTTTCCGGCATCGGTGACTCCTTCTTCCAGGGCACCATCCGCGTTATCGCCTTTGGTCTGGGCGTTCAGCTGGCTCAGCAGGGCTCCATCATGGGCCCGATCCTGGCTATGCTCATCTCCATCGTCCCCTCTGTGCTGATCACTTGGTTCGCAGCCAAGATGGGCTATCAGGGTGGCCACGAGTACCTGAGCAAGCTTCAGGGCGGCGACCTCATGGAGAAGCTCATGTATGTCTGCGGCATCGTGGGTCTTATGTCCGTGGGCGGCATGATCGCTACGCTGATCGGCGCTACTACCCCGCTGCAGTTCGCTGAGGGTACCGTCGTGATCCAGGACATCCTGGACGGCATGATGCCCCAGATGATCTCCCTCGGCCTCACCGGCCTTATGTACTGGCTCATCAAGAAGAACGTCAACACCGGTTGGCTTCTCGTGATCGCCATCGTGGGCGGCATCGCCCTCTCCGCGGCCGGCATCCTGGCCTAGTCGCGACTAAGCGCCTAACCGCTTTCCCCCGGAGGCCTGCCTGGCATCCCATACCCCAGGCAGGCTTCCATCCCCAATAATGTGACAAAGGGACAGTTCCTTTGTCGCATCCTCAACGGGCCGGCGACTCGGTCCAAACCACGGTAACCCTGCGAGCGCCCGGCAATGTGGCGCCGCAAAAATCGAAAGGAATGTGTCAGATGTACGAGATCGACCTTAACCTCCCTAAGCAGATCGTCGCTGACGTCCTGTCCAACCACGAGATCCACAGCGTCGCCTTCGTCGGCTGCGGCGCTTCCATGTCCGACCTGTACCCCGCCAAGTACTTCCTGGCCAACAACACGGACAAGCTGAACGTTCAGATTTTCACCGCTAACGAGTTCAACTACGACACGCCTTCCTGGGTCAACGAGCACACCTTCGTGATCACCTGCTCCCTCGGTGGCTCCACGCCCGAGACCGTCGAGGCCAACAAGACCGCCAAGAAGCACAACTGCCCGGTCGTCTCCCTCACCAACAAGGCTGGCTCCGCTCTGACCGTCGACGCCGACCACGTCATCGTTCACGGCTTCCACGCCAACTACGCTGCCAAGTGCGAGAAGCCCGGCTATGCTATCGCTCTTGCTCTCGAGATCCTTCAGCAGACCGAGGGCTATGACCACTACGAGGACATGATCACCGGCCTCACCAACATCTTCGATCTCTGCGAGAACGCCGCTCAGCACTGCAAGAAGCTCGCCAAGAAGTTCGCCGAGGACTTCAAGGACGACAAGATGATTTACTTCATGGCTTCCGGTGCCTCCGAGAAGATGGCTTATTCTCACGCCGCCTTCCTGTTCACCGAGATGCAGTGGATCGACGCCGCCGCCTACAACACCGGCGAGTACTTCCACGGCCCGTTCGAGGTTTCCACCGAGGGTAAGCCCTACGTCTTCTTCATGTCCGATGGCGCCACTCGTCCGATGGACGCCCGCGCCCTCACCTTCCTTGAGCGCATGGGCGCCAAGGTCGCTCTGATCGACTCCAAGGACTACGGCCTGGCTGACGCCGTGCCCGCGAGCGTCATCACCTACTTCAACCCGCTGCTGCACCTCGCCGTTATGCGTGAGTACGGCAACCAGATCGCCGAGGCCCGTCAGCACCCGCTGACCATGCGTCGCTACATGTGGAAGCTTTCCTACTAATCACAAGTAAGTAGACCTTACGGGTTGATTGAGAGGGGATGGGGTTTGCGCCCCGTCCCCTTTTTTGCTCTGGGGAGGGCGTGTTCATCGCCCCATAAAACCCCAGATAAAGCCTACCAAAATAAACCTGTCCCTTTTTGGCAGGTGGGAGGAGATGCGTATGATCAAGGCAGTGCTGTTTGACATGGACGGCGTGCTGGTCGATACCGAGTGGTTCTACAACCGTCGCCGCGTGGCGTTTATGGAGGAGAAGGGCTTCCACTTTGACGAGATCCCCGATCTTTCGGGGTCTAACGAGCCCGCCATTTGGGAGGCGCTGGTGCCCGACGATGTTGAGCTGCGCGAGCGCCTGCGCGTGGAGTACAAGCAGGTCTACAGTCCGGACCATCCCGTTCCGTATGCCGAGCTGCTCAACGAGCAGACGGAGCCGGTGATGCGTGAGCTGCACGAGCGCGGCGTGAAGTGCGCTATCGCGAGCTCGTCCTATCGTGAGCTGATCGACGAGCTGGTGGAGATCGCCGGTATCGCCGACGTGCTGGACTACACCATCAGCGGTCACGAGTGCAGTGCGTTTAAGCCCGACCCCGAGATCTACCTGCGTGCCATGGAGGCGCTGGGGGTGGAGCCTGCCGAGTGCCTGGTTATCGAGGACTCGCCTTTGGGTATCGAGGCCGGCAAGCGCTCCGGCGCCCGCGTCCTGGCGCTGCGCCCGCACGAAGGCGTCAACCTGGACCAGTCCGCCGCCGACGTCGTCATCGACAACCTGACCGACATTTTGGCCGCTTTGTAGTGTCAATCCGCCGCGAGAAGCACGGGTTCAAACGTTTTTTGCGGTGGACTGGCTCAATTTGGTTTCGATTTTGATCCGTTTGGCTTCGATTCGGACTAAGTGAGTAGACTTTTTGGCGCAGGCCGAGCACAATGCATATCTTCCTTTGTAAAACCGCAGGTCACAGGGGTGGCGGTTTTGGGTGTGCTCTGCAGGTCGCGTAAAGTCTACTCACTTGTAATTTGGGCCTTTGGCCGTGGGGCTGCTGGTCCCGCTTTGGTTGTCGAGAGAGGGTGAATTGAAGCGCCCCCGCACGCTCCATGCTACAATCGCGGACATACCCCACAACTACATCTGCCTTCGAAAGGAGCCTGCGTGGCGAACGCCATCGATCAGCTCACGGACCGCGTGCTCGTGCTCGGCCGCCTCACCATCGTCCGCCGTGCCATTACCGCCGTGGCGGTCACAATTTCTGCCGCCCTCCAAACATTCCTGATCCAGGCGTTCATTCAGCCTGCCGACCTGCTTCCGAGCGGTCTCACCGGCGTCGCGGTCCTGCTCGATCGCGTTACCTCGCTGGGCGGCGTTCACATCGACATCTCGCTCGGCATGCTTGCGCTCAACATTCCCGTGGCGCTCCTATGCTGGAGCGGCATTAGCAAGCGCTTCGTCATCTTCTCGATGATGCAGGTCGTGCTCTCGTCGCTGTTCCTCAACGTCTTTCACTTCGCTCCATTTTTGGGCGACAAGATTATGCTCATCATTTTTGGCGGCGTGGTCTCGGGTCTGGGCGCTGCCATCGCGCTAAAGTCCGGCGCATCTACCGGTGGCACCGACTTTATCGCGCTGTGGGTCTCCAACCACACGGGCAAGACCATCTGGGGCGTTATCTTTGGTTTCAATTGCTTTATCCTGGCGATCTTTGGCTTTATGTTTGGCTGGGACAACGCGGCGTACTCCATCGTGTTCCAGTTTATTTCGACCAAGACCATCGACAGTTTCTATCGTCGCTACGACCGCGTGACGCTGCAGATCACGACGCGCAAGGCTGACGAGGTCATGACCGCCTATGTTGACCATTTTCAGCACGGCATTAGCTGCGCCGAGGTCATCGGCGGATACAGCCGCGAAAAGATGTACCTGCTGCACGCCGTTGTATCGACCTACGAGAGCCAGGACATTATCAAGCTGGTGTGCGACATTGATCCCGGCGCCGTGATCAATGTGTTCCACACGCTCAACTTTGTGGGCGGCTGGTGGGGCGGTCATGTCGACGAGCCCATGCCCACGGCCGTACCCGATCCCGACAAGCCCGCGCGTATGGCCAGCAGACAGACGCGCCTCAGCGAGCAGGACAGCCTGCAGCAGGACGACGGCAAGTAGGGTATTGGCTTTTTGCCGGTCCTGCGCAACCCATCCGAACGAGCCCCCCCGAAAGCCCCGTTGCTTTCGAGGGCTCTCGTTTGCCCAGATAAAACCTACCAAAATGAAGCTGTCGCTTTTTGGTAGGGAGGGTGTATCGTTTTATCAATATGAGGTAACATGAAACTAGACGTTATATACGTATCAGAAATTTAGCTATTTTGATAAGAGTGATCAGATATGCCTGCGCCCAAAAATGCACCGCTTTACCAGCAGATTTATGACGAAATCAAGGATGCGATCGAGAAAGGTGTTTATGCACCCAAGGAGCGTATTCCGTCCGAGCTTGAACTAGCCGAGCAGTACGAGGTGAGCCGTATTACGGTGCGCCGCGCTGTCGAGGAGCTGTGCTCCGATGGTTACCTGGTTAAGCAGCAGGGCCGCGGCACCTTTGTCTCCACGCCGCACATCAACCGCCAGTTTCACGCCTCGACGCTGCAGACGTTTACCGCGCTGTGTGCCGGCAACGGCATGAAGGCCGGTGCGCACGTGATCGATCGCCAGATTGTGCCGGCGCGCCAAAACGAGATGGAGTTCTTTGGCCTGCAGAAGGATGCGCTGCTGCTGCATATCAAGCGCGTGCGTACGGCCGACGGCGAGCCCATCTTTGAGGAGAACATCTTTGTGCCGTTTGACGCCTACCGTGAGCTGTTGACGGCCGATCTTGAGGACAAGTCGATTTTTGCCGAGGTCGAGCGTGTTGGCGGAACGCCGATTGTCTCGGTTGGCTACCGTACGGTCGAGGCCGTTCGAGCTAACGCCGAGCAGGCGGCCGAGCTGGGCATTGCTCCGCACGATCCGCTGCTCAACCTGCGTGCCGGCTTTACCGGTCCCGATGACGAGCCGGTTTTGATGGGTAAGCAGTACTACGTGGGATCGCGCTACGTTATGGTCATGTAAGTTACGCGGTTTTACCAAACCGCGTAACGGCTCGACGCTGCAAGCCCGCCAGAGCGGCAATCTGCCTTTCAACTTCGACGGCATGACCAGAAGGTCAATGCCGTCTCGTTTCAAGGCACCTTGCTCGCTCTGGCGGGCTTTCGCTGTCATTGCCAACACATTGGCGTTGCCGTGGTAGACATGGGCTAGTCATTGGGGACGTTCTTAAACGACTAGTCTAGGCGACAGCCGTGCGGCACCGGTCCGCGTGGCGGCGTATAATCGGCGGCAGATGACTTGGACGTTAGGAAACCATGACCGATAGCATGCAGCAGATGGCGCTCGACACGCTCGGCGCCTATTTTGGCTACACCTCGTTTCGCCCGGGGCAGGACCGCATGGTGGATGCGATTCTTGCCGGCCGCGATGCGCTCGGCGTTATGCCCACAGGCGCCGGCAAGTCCATTTGCTACCAGGTGCCCGCGCTCATGCTGCCTGGTATCACCTTTGTGGTGAGCCCGTTGCTGTCGCTTATGGAGGACCAGACCCGCGCGCTGCTCGCGGCGGGTGCGCGCCCCAGCTATCTCAACTCCAGTCTTACTCCGGCCCAGCAAAACACCGTGCTCAAGCGGGCGCGCGAGGGCCGCTATCAGCTTATGTATGTGGCGCCCGAGCGCCTGCTCGAGCCGCGCTTTCTGGCCTTTGCGCAGGAAGCTGCGGCCGAAGGCGGCATTGGCGTTCCGCTCGTGGCCATTGACGAGGCTCACTGCGTGAGCCAGTGGGGCCAGGATTTCCGTCCCGCTTACTTGCAGATTCGCGAGTTTATCGATTCGCTGCCGCGGCGCCCGATCGTGGCGGCGTTTACCGCCACGGCGACCGAGCGCGTGCGCGCGGACATTCAGCAGATGCTCGGCCTGCAAAATCCCGCGACGGTAGTGACGGGCTTCGATCGCAAGAACCTCTACTTTGGTTGCGAGGAGATGGGCGACAAGGCCAAGACTGCCTGGGTGCGCGACTACGTGATTGCGCATTCGAGCGAGAGCGGCATCGTGTATTGCTCGACCCGCAAGACGGTCGACGCGCTGGCCGCGGAGCTTGCCGAGGCACTGGGCCCCAGCGGCATTCGCGTGGGCCGCTACCATGCCGGCATGGGCAACGACGCCCGTCGCCAGAGTCAGCGTGCCTTTATCGACGACGACATCCAGGTGATGGTTGCTACCAACGCCTTTGGCATGGGCATCGACAAGCCCAACGTGCGCTACGTGATTCACAACAACGTGCCCGAGAGCATCGAGGCATACTACCAGGAGGCGGGCCGCGCTGGCCGCGATGGTGATCCGGCCAGCTGCCATCTGCTGTGGAACGGTAACGATTTTCGCATGCGCCGCTTTCTGATCGATCGCGGCGATGCTGCCGACGAGGCGCTCGATGACGAGCAGCGCGCGTGGGCGCTCCAGAACCGTTATCGTCTGCTCAGCCAGATGGAGGGCTACTGCAATACCACCGGCTGCCTGCGCGAATACATGCTGCGCTACTTTGGCGACGAGGCCGCGGCCGAGCATGCGGCAGCCGCCGCGGGCGGCACGGCAGACGACGCCGAGGGCTGCGGCAACTGCAGCAACTGTCTCACGCAGTTCGAGGTCGAGGACGTCACCGATATGGCCCGCGCCGCTGTGCGCTATGTGGCCACGCGTCCCATGCGTTTTGGCAAGTCGCTCATCGCCGACGTGCTCCACGGCGGCAACACCGAGCGCATTCGCCAGATGCATCTGGACGAGGACCGCGGCTACGGTGAGCTGTCGAGTGAATCGGTTGGGCGCATCAAGGATATTATCGGCCAGCTGTGCGGTCGCGGTTATCTGGCCACCTCGCAGGGGCAGTACCCGGTCGTGGGACTGGGTCCGCGTGCCGGCGAGGTCGAGGACGAGGCGTTCGCCTTTACCGTTAAGCGCCGCGCGTCCAAGCGCAAGGCCTCGGCCCGCGCCCGCCGCGCCGTCGATCTGCTGCGCGAGGAGGCCGAGCTGGATCAGCGCCCGCGCGTTGGCGACGATGCCGAGCTGTTCGAGCGCCTGCGTGCCCTCCGCAAGGAGATCTCGACGGAGCTGGAGATGGCGCCGTATATGGTCTTTTCCGACAAGGCCCTGCGCGGCCTGTGCCGCCTGCGTCCACAGACGCGCGAGGAGCTGATCCAGGTCAACGGCATTGGCGAGAAAAAAGCCGACGCCTTTGGCGAACAGTTTATGGCGGCGATTGAAGAGTTTGAGTCCGAGCATGCGCGGGATGGAGCGTAATGATGGCAGCCGATAGCAAGACCGAACGTTCCGAGCGCGCCGAGGTACCCGCCGTGCCACTGTACCAGCAGGTCATGGACGACCTAAAGGGCGAGATCGCGCGCGACGTGTACCCTGCCGGCTCGCGCATCCCTGCCGAGATAGAGCTCGCGAAGTCCTACGGCGTGGGGCGCATCACCGTGCGCCGTGCCATCGAGGAGCTGTCGCGCGCGGGGTATCTCAACCGCCAGCAGGGGAGGGGCACGTTTGTGTGCGCTCCCAAGCTCAAGCGCAAGATTCGCCAGAAGGGTGACGTCCAGAGCTTTACTGAGGGTTGTGCTGCCAACGACATGGTGCCGGGTGCGCGTCTGGTGTCGCGCACGGTGGTCGCGGCGACGCACGAGGATGCGGCGTTCTTTGGCGTGGAGCCCGGCTGCGAGCTTATCGTGGTCGAGCGCGTGCGCACGGCCGACGGCATCCCCGTCATGCTCGAGAACAACGCCTTTGTGCTCGCCGACCATCCCTACCTGCAGACGCTGACCGACGAGGACCTCACCGATAACTCAATCTTTGCGCTCGTTGCCGAGCATTCGGGTCGCGCGCCGCTCAAGTCCGACCCCTGCACCGTGGAGATTGCGCTTGCCGATGCTCAGACGGCCCCGCTGCTGGAGGTGCCGGTCGGCGAGCCGCTCTTCTATATGGAGGCCTACTTTACCGACGCCGGCGGGCGCCCTCTACTGCTCGGCCGCCAAAAGATCGTGGGCTCGCGCTACGTCTTCGACATCTAACGTCCACAGATAGAACAACATAGAACAAATTTGCTGAGATGGCTTCACGGGCGTTGTTACACGTGCTATAAATAGGACAATATAGAACGACAGCAGGTACGAGCTGTTGTCGTTCAAAGCCGCCCCACAAGGAGGAGCATCAGCATGAACGCACATGATCTGATTCAGGAAATTATCGAGCGCAAGGGCAAGGTCGAGAACGTCTTTTGGATCGCCTGCGGCGGTTCGATGATCGACCTCATGCCGGCTAACGAACTGCTCAAGCGCGAGGCCACCACGTTTACCTCGACGGTCTATACGGCGCGCGAGTTTTGCCTGATGGCTCCCAAGAGTCTTGGCGAGAAGTCGCTCGTCATCGCCTGCAGCCACAGCGGCAACACGCAGGAGGTTGTCGACGGCTGCGAGATGGCGCTGGCAGCCAGTGCCGAGGTCATTGCCCTCACCGACTGCGAGGGCTCCAAGATCGATAACGGCAAGTGGACCACCTGGGTCTATCCGTGGGGCGAGGGCGTGTCGCAGGCTGAGGTGCCGCAGGGCATCGGCGCTCTGATCGCCGCCGAGTTGCTCGACCAGCAGGAAGGCTACGAGGCACTCGCCGACATGTACGAGGGCCTCAAGCAGATGGATGCGCTGCTGCCCGCCGCCCGTGAGAAGGTCAACGCCGAGCTGGGCGCCCGCTTTGCCGAGCTCTGCCAGCAGCACAAGTTCTTCTACATCCTGGGGTCCGGCCCCAACTTTAGCCAGACCTATGCCATGGCGATCTGCTCGCTCATGGAGATGCAGTGGCAGCACTGCTGCTACATCCACTCCGGCGAGTACTTCCATGGCCCGTTCGAAGCCACCGAGCCCGGCGTGTTCTACTTTGTGCAGCTCGGATCGGGCGAGTGCCGCCCCATGGAGGAGCGCGCTCTTGCGTTCCTCAACACGCACACCGATACGGTCATGGTGCTCGATGCGCTCGAGTACGGTGTGGGCGAAGTGCCTGCCAGCGTGCGTTCGTACCTGGAGCCGATCTTCTTCTACAACATGAGCTGCGAGCTGCGCGCCGCCCGCGGCAAGGTGTTTGACCACAGCCCCGAGATTCGTCGCTACATGGGCATCGAGCAGTACTAGGTACCGGGAATAGTATTCACCTTCGATTCGCAAGTGAACAGCGTGCGTAAAAAGCGGGCCGCGCCGGGGATTTCCGGCGCGGCCCGCTTGGTATTGCGCTTAGATTCGCGAGGTGTCGCGGTAACCGACGCTTACTTTGCGTCGTAGGCCTCGGCGTCCCACCAGTCGAGCTGGGCGATGTTGTCGCGGATGTGCTGACAGCTCTTGTGGAAGCCCTCGAGCTCGTACTCGGACAGGTCGAGCGTGTAGACCTCCTCGACGCCCTCGGCGCCGATCACGCACGGCAGGGAGGTGAAGATGCCCTCCTCGCCATACTGGCCGGTCATGAGCGTGGAGGCGGAAAGCACGGCGTGCTCGTTGTGCAGCACGGCAGCGCAGACGCGTGCGGCGGAGTTGGCGACGGCGTACTCGGTGCACTGCTTGCCCTGGTAGGTCACATAGCCGCCCTTGCGTGCAAGCTCCTCGACCTCCATGTGGTCAAAGGCGTACTTGTCGGGGTTCTCGGCCTGAAGCTCGTTGAGGCTCTTGCCGGCGATGGTTGCGGCCTTAAAGGCGGCCAGCTGGCTAAAGCCGTGCTCGCCGATCATGTAGGCGTCGATAGACTTGGGGCTCACACCGACCTTCTTGGAGATCTCGGTGCGCAGGCGGGCGGAGTCCAGACCGCAGCCCGAGCCGATGATCTTCTTGGGATCGTAGCCGGTCAGGTGCCACAGCTCGGTGCACACGACGTCGCAGGGGTTGGAGATGCTCACGAAGATGCCGTCAAAGCCGGCGTCGACGATGCGCTTGGCAAAGGTGCGGGCGGCGTCGGTGGTAAAGAACAGCTCGCCGTCGCGGTTGCCGGCGGCCAGCGCGACCTTGCCGGCGGCGTTGACGATGACGTCGCAGCAGGCCAGCTCCTCGTAGTGGTCGTAGCAGTTGACGATCTTGGTGTTGTACGGGACAAACGAAAGGGAGTCGCGCAGGTCCTGGACCTCGGACGTCACCTTGGCCTCGTTGATATCGCACAGGTACAGCTCATCGGCAATGCCCTGCATAAGCAGGCTGTTGGCGACATGTGCTCCTACGTGGCCCTGGCCGACCACACCGATCTTACGCGTCTGGTACATATTATGTATCCTTTCGGCCGAGTTTTTCGCGTCGAACCATTGTAGCGTCCTGCTGCCACTTTGCTAGGCTAAAGCGCCGTAGATTTTTGGGACATGCCTTAATCTCTACTTTTGGAGTGATCTGGGCCGCTGACGGCATCGCTGGGCGATGTGCTCGCGCGGATGGGGCCGGTCGTTGTACCATAGCTGCAACTGACTCGTAAGGAGCATCCATGCCCATTCGCATCCCCGACGCCCTCCCTGCCGCCGCGCAGCTCGAGAGCGAGAACATCTTTGTCATGACCGAGTACCGCGCGCTGCACCAGGATATCCGTCCGCTGCGCGTGCTCATCCTCAACCTCATGCCCACCAAGATCGCTACCGAGACGCAGATCATGCGCAAGCTCTCCAACACGCCGCTGCAGGTGGAGGTGGACCTGCTGCGTACCAAGACGCACGAGGCCACGCATGTGAGCGCCGGCCACCTGGAGACGTTCTACCGCACGTTCGATGACATCCGCGACATCCACTACGACGGCTTGATCATCACGGGCGCCCCGGTGGAGCAGATGCCGTTCGAGGAGGTCGACTACTGGCCCGAGCTCTGCCAGATCATGGATTGGTCCACCACGCACGTGCACTCTACGCTGCACATTTGTTGGGGCGCGCAGGCCGGCCTGTACCATCATTACGGTATCCAGAAGTACGACCTGCCGGCAAAGGCGAGTGGCGTGTTCGAGCATTATCTGGTGAAGCCGCAAAGCCCGCTGGTCCGCGGCTTCGACGACCGCTTCTATGCCGTACATTCGCGCAACACCGATGTGCGCCGCGAGGACGTGGAGGCCGAACCGCAGCTTGAGGTCGTGGCCGTGTCCGACGAGGTGGGCCTGTACATCGTCAAGTCGACCGACAGCCGTCGCTTCTTTGTCTTTGGTCACCCCGAGTACGATACCGACACGCTGCGCCTGGAGTACGAGCGCGACGTGAAGCGCGGCCTCAACCCTCAGGTGCCGGCGCACTACTTCCCGGGTGACGACCCCACCGCCGAGCCGCGCAACGTCTGGCGCAGCCAGGCTCAGCTGTTCTACACCAACTGGCTCAACTACTACGTCTACCAGACCACGCCCTACGACCTGGCCCGCGCCGGCGAGGAGCATTAGGCCGTCGGGAAGTGCACCAGCCGTTAGGCGCTGATGATGCGGGGTAGCGGCAGGTCGTGGGCATCGATGGGGATGTGGTCGACGTGCTGCTCGTCAAAGGCGATGCCGATGATTTGACATGCGGGCGAGAGCATGGGCAGGTAGCGGTCATAGCAGCCGCCGCCGTAGCCCAGGCGCGCGCCGGTTTGGTCGAAGGCCACGAGCGGCACGACGATCATGTCGAGAGCTTCGGCAGGCACGATAGGGAAGCGGTTACTGTCGATGTCCGTGGCCGCAAAGGCCTTCGTGGGGTGGGCGATAAACGGAGCCGCGGACGCATCGTCGGCGGCAACTGCCCGCATACACATGCGCTGGCCACAAGCCACGGCGTCTGCTGCCGAGAGCATGCACGGATAGACTACGTGCCAGCCGCGCGTGGCGGCCGCAGCGGCAAACGCGGCAGGGTCTACCTCGGAACCCATCGCGGCGTAGACGGCAACGGTGCGCGGCGCCGCGGCATCCAAGCGGCCCAGCAGCTCAACCAGCCGTGCACAGATATCAGCAGACTTCGCCGCCCGCACATCCAAATCGAGAGCATCGCGCCGAGCAATCACCGCCCGCCGCAACTCAGCCTTGTCCATCCCGGCTCCCTCTCCCAGACCTACCAAAAAGGGACAGGTTTATTCTGGCAGGTATTATCTGGGCAAACAGCAAAAACAACCACGAAGGGAACACAGGCACCCTCGTGGTGGTTTTGATGGCGACTCGTCTCTATTACAACGCCGCGGCGATTGCTTCGGCCACAAATTTGTTAAGCGATTCACCCTTCTTTGCCGCCGCCAGTGCTGCCTGCTTGTGAAGCTCGGAGCCTGTTCTCACATTGAATGAGCCCTTAAAAGCCCGCTCTGGTTCCTTGCCCTTTTCGGCACAAAACTCAAGGTAATCGTCGACGGCGTCGTGGAAGCATTGCTCCACTTCTTCAGCCGTGGAGCCTTCAAATACGATTGCGTCCCTAATGCCGGCGACCATACCTGTTAGCACATGCTGTTCGGCATCGAACTCGACCGGGGCGAAATAACCCTTGTATGCCAAAACGTTACTCATGACTACCTCCGACATCTTGCAGAAAGCGAACGATGTTTCGAATGGTCCCCGCTGTCAATTCGTCAGATGGATGAGGCGCGTGCATTACGAACATCCTGCCATCTGATGGCCTGTAGAAGCGAACACGCGATCCGGATGTCTTGCCTTTGCTGTACATTTCAAAGCCATACGAAGCCATGACTTTTATAAAATCCGCATACCGATACGTCGAAGGGCAGCTAAACAGTTGGGCGATGAGTTTATCGGTCCGCGTCATCCCGCCTCACATTCTGCAACTATATTCTAGTTGCAATTTCAGTTCGATGCAAGCACCTCTACTATAGAACATGTGTGCGTATAGAACAAGTGTTCGAACTACCACGAAGGGCGCCTGTGAACTGCGCCCTTCGTGGTAGTTTTGCTTGCCGTGCCTTAGCCCAGCAGGTCGACTACGTTAAAGCCGGCGTTGCTCTTGGCGATGACGTCTCGGCCGCCAAAGACACAGGTGGGCGATTCGGCCGCAATGCGCGTCACGTCGGCACCGAGCGAGCGAAGCTCACCGGGCGTGGCGGCGAGCATCTGGGCGCGGCGCTCCTCGCGTGCATGCGGATCGAGCCCGGCCAGGTAGGTCGTGTTGCGGCGCTTGGTGAGCGCGTACGGCTTCACCGGCGCGTCCATGCCGCTCACGCAGCTCACGATAAAGCCCTCAAAGGCGGCCTCGTCGGGCTCAAAGCTGCCGAGCCATTCGCCTGCGCGCGCCACGCGCTCAATCGAGGGGTCGATTGCCGGGTCGCGGTAGGTGTAGAACGCCGCCTGACGCTCGCCTGCCGCGCGGAATCCGCAGCCGTACGCACCGCCCTTAACGCGGATCTCGTTCCACAGATAGTCGTAGGAGAGCGCGTTGGCGGCAACCGCCCAGGCGCCCGTCACGTCAATGCCCAAGCGACGCGGGTCGCACGCGCTTGCCGCAAAGCAGATGTCGCTAGGGATGACAAAAGCCTCGTGGCGGTCGCACGGCGTCGGCACCACGAGTGAGTCGCGGCCGGCATCGGCGCCGTTGCTAGCGTCCAGCCCCAGGTCGCCCGCGGCATCCCAGTACGCGTCAAAGTCCTCATCGCTGCCGGTAAAACTCGCCATGCAGCCATCGGCCACAAAGATGCGGCCCGCCAGCTCGGCAAGCTTGGTACGCAGCCCGTCCACGCGCTCGTCAAAGTGCTCGAGCAGATTGCGCAGGAACAGGTAGAAATCCACGCCCGAAAGCTGCTCGCGCACCACGGCCGAAGGCGAGCTGTAGCTCATCGCGCGACCGAGCGCCGCCGAGTGGCCGTTGTTGATAAAGCCCTGCTCAAGCCCAATGCGAA
>CALLFD010000117.1 GCA_937997605.1 uncultured Collinsella sp.
GAATTGCCGTGGTAAAACTCTTGACAGTTTTACCAATTAGGGTTTCAAAATTGTTTGGCTGACGTTTGGTAAAACGTTTTTAGCAGGATGTTTACCATTTGATATCGAAAGGTTCGTTTATGCCCCATACCGCCACTCCCAAGGTTGCTTTTATTTTCGATTGCGATGGCACGCTAGTTAATAGCACCCCCGTTTGGGCTTATGCTCAGCCAGAGTTATTGCACCGCCACGGGATTGACGTGACCGTGGATGACTTTGCCCAATTTGAACACCTGTCGCTGGAGGACGAGTGCCAGGCCTACCACGACACGTGGGGCATTGGCGCGAATGGCGAAGAGCTGTATCGCGAGCTGAGCGAGATTTTGATTGATGGGTACTCCAAGGTGCCGCCGCGCGAGGGTCTCCTGGCATTTTTGGAGCAGGCGAAGGCGGCGGGCATTGCCATGTGCGTGGCTACGTCCACGCCGGCCGAGTTGGTTAAGTCTGCGCTTGCGGGCGCCGGGCTCGACGCTTACATGGAGTTTGTTACC
The DNA here is from genome assembly GCA_937997605.1 of uncultured Collinsella sp. Taxonomy (GTDB): domain Bacteria; phylum Actinomycetota; class Coriobacteriia; order Coriobacteriales; family Coriobacteriaceae; genus Collinsella. The sequence continues at coordinate 531 of CALLFD010000117.1, forward strand.
ACGACGGGCGAGGCAGGACGCTCCAAACAGTTCCCCGATGTGTACGAGCTGGCGCTGCGCCGCCTGGAGGAGCGCCATGGGCACAAGTTTGAGCGCGTGTGGGTGTTTGAGGACGCCGTCTTTGGCCTAAAGAGTTCTGGCACCGTTGGCTTTAAGCGCGTGGGTATCTATGACCCGCACGGCCGCATGAAGCGCGACGATGTGCGCGCCAACTGCGATATCTTTATCGACAGCTACGAGGAGCTGGATCTGGCCCGCGTGCTTTCGTTTGAGGGATAGGCGAGGGCTGTGGATTGCAAGGTATTAGTGGTCTGCGGCTCGCCCGTGGTGGCCAGCGCGGATCTGCTTCGCCAACTGGCGGGGGAGTGCGACCACGTTGTCGCCGTGGACCGCGGACTCGACGCGCTGCTTGGCGCGGGACTGGGCTGCGATGTATATGTAGGGGACGCCGACACGGTTAGCGACGCGGGTCGCGCGTTGGTCGATGCTGCCACAGACTTTGAAGTTGAACGCCACGACCCCTACAAGGACTATACAGATCTGGCTCTGGCGCTCGATTCCGTCCGCCGCCGCTGGCCGGTTGCCGAAGTGGTTGCGACCTGCGCCACGGGCGGCCGTCCTGATATGGCACTGAGCGTGCTGGGTCTGCTCGCGGGCTACGAGGATGCCCCTGTCTGGATTGCCGAAGATGAGACCACTGCCCGCATTCTGCACGGAGGCGAATCGTGGACCATTGAGGGCCACGATGGCAGCACCTTCTCCATCATCGCTATAGCGCCTGGGACGGTGGTAAGCGAACGCGGCCTAGAGTGGGAGCTAGATCACACCCCCCTGGGCTTGTTAGCCGACACGGGCATCAGCAACGTCGTCAAGTCAACAGCCACAATCCAAGTCCACACCGGTACCGCCATCGCTTACCTATATCAATAGGCATTTAGAGTTTGACCCAAAAATGTCCTTGCATGCCGCGCCAACTTCCCCTATAGTATTTCGGCGTCACGGGGGCGTAGCTCAGCTGGGAGAGCGCTTGACTGGCAGTCAAGAGGTCA
>CALLFD010000118.1 GCA_937997605.1 uncultured Collinsella sp.
AAGAAGTGTTCCTGATTCGATAGGAGACTACATGTCCAAAGCACTCGACCCCAAAGACACCTGTGTCCTCGTTACCGGTGGCGCCGGCTTTATCGGCTCGCACACCGTCGTTCAGCTGCTCGAGGGTGGCTACCAGGTCGTCATCGTCGATGATCTCTCCAACTCCAGCGCCGTCGCCGTCGACCGCGTCAAGACCATCGTGGGCGACGAGGCCGCCAAGAACCTCACCTTCTACGAGGCCAACGTGCTCGACCGCGATGCGATGAACAAGATCTTCGATACCCACCAGATCGACCGCGTCATCCACTTCGCCGGCTTTAAGGCCGTTGGCGAGTCGGTGAGCAAGCCCGTCGAGTACTACCACAACAATATCGAGAACACCCTGGTGCTCATCGATGTCATGCGCAACCACGGTTGTAAGTCCATCATCTTCTCGAGCTCTTCGACCGTCTACGGCGATCCGGACAATCCACCCGTCACCGAAGAGGACCCTAAGAAGCCCGCGACCAACCCCTATGGCTGGACCAAGTGGATGATTGAGCAGATCCTCATGGACGTCCACACCGCCGACCCCGATTGGGACGTCGTGCTGCTCCGTTATTTCAATCCCATCGGCGCCCATCCGTCGGGCCTGATCGGCGAGGATCCCAAGGGTATCCCCAACAACCTGGTGCCTTACGTCGCCCAGGTCGCCGTGGGCAAGCTCGAGGCCGTTCAGGTCTTTGGCAACGATTACCCCACCCCCGACGGCACCGGTGTGCGCGACTACATCCACGTGTGCGACCTGGCATCCGGTCACGTTGCCGCCCTTAACTGGATGAACGGCAAAACCGGCGTCGAGATCTTTAACCTGGGCACCGGCACCGGCACCTCGGTACTCGAGGTCGTCGCCGCCTTCTCCAAGGCTTGCGGCAAGGAGCTGCCCTATGTGATCCGCGAGCGCCGTGCCGGCGACATCGCCGCCAACTGGTGCGATGCCTCCAAGGCCGAGCGCATGATGGGTTGGAAGGCCCAGTACGATATCGCGGATATGTGCCGCGACAGCTGGAATTGGCAGAGCCACAACCCCAACGGCTTCGCCGACGCCGAGTAGCAAAAAGCCTACATATCGCTCTTGCCCCGATCTCACGATGTGAGACCGGGGCTTTTTTCATGGCGCGTAACCATTTACCGAAAATGGACCAACTTTTTTATCTTGCCCGTACATGTTTAAACAACATGTTCTACAATAGATGTATCGAATCAGAACGCCGGGGGCGGACTGCTCTTCCATCGGCAGGCTGACCCCACAACAAGAAGGTTGGTGAGCGCATTCATGGAGCGTGCAAGCGGCGTCCTCATGCCCGTCTCATCTCTGCCCGGACCATACGGAATCGGCGGCTTTGGCTGGAATGCCTACGACTTTGTCGATTTTCTTGCCTCGTGCAAACAACATTACTGGCAGATTCTGCCCCTTACGACGACGAGCTATGGCGACTCGCCCTATCAGTCGTTCTCGGCCCGTGCGGGCAACCCCAATTTCATCGACTTTGCCGAGCTTATCGAGGCCGGCTATCTGGAGCAGCGCGATATCGACGGTGTGTATCTGGGCTCCGATCCCAGCAATGTCGACTATGGCGCCATCTTTGGTGGCCGTCGTCAGATTCTCGACCGCGCTGCCGAGCGCTTTGCCGCCGACAAGCCAGCCGACTTCGACGACTTTGTCCAAGCAAACGAAGACTGGCTCATCCCCTACTGCGAGTTCATGACCGTCAAAGAGGAGTGCGGTCTCAAGGCGTTTTGGGAGTGGCCCGCGGAGCTCCGCACCCGCGGCGAGGCTTCCGCCAAGGTCTGCGCCGACCATCCGGCGCGTATGCTCTACCACCAGATGACGCAGTACTTCTTCAATCGCCAGTGGAGCCGCCTCAAGGCCTATGCCAACGAGCGCGACATTCTCATCATCGGCGACCTGCCCATCTATGTCTCGCGTGACTCCGTCGAGATGTGGGCGACGCCTGAGCTCTTTAAGATCGACACCGCCGGCAATCCCGTGAGCGTCGCCGGCACGCCGCCCGACCAGTTCTCGGCCACCGGCCAGTACTGGGGCAACCCCATCTACGACTGGGACGCCATGGAGTCCGACGGCTTCTCCTGGTGGGAGGGCCGCATTCGCGCCGCCCTCGACATGTACGACGTCATCCGCCTGGATCACTTCCGCGGCTTCGAGGCCTATTGGGAGGTGCCGTTCTCCTCTCCCGATTCGTCCTACGGTTCGTGGACGCAGGGTCCCGGCCTCAAGTTCTTCAAGACGCTCGAGGAAAAGCTCGGCACGCTGCCCATCATCGCCGAGGACTTGGGCTTCCTCACCCCCGGCGTCATCGACATGCGCGACAACTCGGGCTTCCCCGGCATGAAGATCCTGCAGTTTGCCTTTGAGGGCACCAACTCGTACTACCTGCCGCATAACTACATCGCCAACACCGTCGCCTATGTGGGCACCCACGACAACGAGACGGCACGCGGTTGGTTTGAGGGAACGGCCACCCCGCGTCAGCGCGAGCAGGCAGCCCTGTACACCCATCAGCAGGCCGGCGAACCCATGGCAGATGCACTCAACCGCACCATCGCCGCCAGCGTGAGCGACACGTGCATCTACACCATGCAGGACCTGCTCAACTTGGGCAACGAGGCGCGCATCAACACCCCTGCCACGCTGGGCGGCAACTGGACCTGGCGCATGCTCGACGGCGCCATCACCCGCGAGCTCGAGCACAAACTCACCGACTGGACCGAGACCTACTTCCGCATCCCGTCGGAAGCCGAAATCGAGCTTCCTCAATAGGAGCTACCGCGCCCAACCCCTCCCCACCGTGCGGACGCGCTTGCTTTTCCCGCGCGAGGCCACCCCAATCCCCTCGCGCGGGCTTCTTATGAATTGCAGACATGAAACAACCCATCACAGGAGAAAACATGCCCCAAATTAACCTCATGGAACTCGCCGAGCAGTCTTTTGGCACCTCGCTCGAGCAGCTCGACGACCGTCGCATTTACAAGCTGCTGGTCAAACTCGTGCAGGAGCGCTCCGCCGCCTGCCCGCTCAACAACGACAAGAAAAAGCTCTATTACATTTCCGCCGAATTTTTGATCGGCAAGCTGCTCATCAACAACATGATCGACCTTGGCATCTACGACGAGGTTAAGGACCAGCTCACCGCCGCAGGCCACGACCTCAACAAGATCGAGGAGTTCGAGGTCGAGCCGTCGCTCGGCAACGGCGGCCTGGGCCGCCTGGCCGCGTGCTTCCTGGATTCCATCGCCACGCTGGGCTTGACCGGCGATGGCGTGGGCCTCAACTATCACTACGGTCTGTTCCGTCAGCGCTTTGTCGACAACCAGCAGAAGGCCGTCCCCGACGAGTGGCTCGGTGAGCAGGACATCCTAGTCGACGATGACCGCTCCTACACCGTCGAGTTCGGCGATTTTGCCGTTACTTCCAAGCTCGTCAACATCGATGTGCCCGGTTACGGCCAGCCCACCAAGAACCGCCTGCGCCTGTTCGACCTGGCGAGCGTCGACGACGGCCTGGTCCCCGGCAGCTCCATCGACTTCGACAAGACCGAGATCGCCAAGAACCTCACCTTGTTCCTCTACCCCGACGATTCCGACGAGCAGGGCCGCCTACTTCGCATCTATCAGGAGTACTTCATGGTGAGCAACGCCGCCCAGCTCCTGATCGACGAGGCCGTCGAGCGCGGCAGCAACCTGCACGATCTGGCCGACTACGCCGTGGTCCAAATTAACGACACGCACCCCACCATGGTCATCCCCGAGCTCATTCGCTTGCTCACCACCGAACATGGCATCGAGTTTGACGAGGCCGTGACCATCGTACGCTCCATGGTCGCCTACACTAACCACACGATTCTTGCCGAGGCGCTCGAGAAGTGGCCGCTCGCCAGCCTGCAGAAGGTCTCCCCTGCCATCGCCGACATTATCGTCAAGCTCGATGAGATCGCGAAGGCCGAGCACGATGACCCGCGCGTCGCCATCATCGACGAACACGATACCGTCCACATGGCCCACATGGACATCCACTTTGGCTTCTCCATCAACGGAGTAGCCGCCCTCCATACCAAGATCCTGGAGGACACCGAGCTTCATCCGTTCTACGAGATCTATCCCAAGAAGTTCTCCAACAAGACCAACGGCATCACCTTCCGCCGCTGGATCCATGGGGCCAACCCCGCGCTCGCCAGCCTGCTCGACGATGTGATCGGCACCGGCTGGCGCAGCACCGGCGATCTGAGCAAACTCGCCAAGTTCGCTGACGACAAGGACGTTCTTGAGCGCCTGGCCGCCACCAAGGCCGAAGCCAAAACCATCATGCGCCAGTTCATGGCGCTCGAGCAGGGCGTGACCATTCCCTCCAACGCCATCATCGATGTTCAGGTCAAGCGTATCCACGAGTACAAGCGCCAGCAGATGCTCGCGCTCTACATCATCTGGAAGTATCTCGACATCAAGAACGGCAATAGACCTAAACATCCCGTCACCATCATCTTTGGCGGCAAGGCAGCACCTGCCTACACTATCGCCCAGGACATCATCCATCTGATCCTGACACTGTCGCAGTGGATCGCAAACGATCCCGATGTGGCCCCCTACCTGCAGGTTGTCATGATCGAGAACTACAACGTCACTGCTGCCGAGCGCGTGATCCCCGCCGCTGATATCTCTGAGCAGATCAGCCTGGCCTCCAAGGAGGCGAGCGGCACTTCCAACATGAAGTTCA
>CALLFD010000119.1 GCA_937997605.1 uncultured Collinsella sp.
CAGCGGCGCAGACCGCTATCGGTGACGGTCTTGTCGCAGAAGCTCAGGCTTTTGCAGACGAGCTCACTGCGTGGCGACACGATCTACACCAGATGCCCGAGCTCGGTAACAATCTTCCGCAGACGTCTGCCTATATCCAGGCACGTCTGGACGAGATGGACATCCCCCATACCACGCTCGTCGACGGTTCCTGCGTCGTTGGCCTGATCGGTGCCGGTGCGGCCGCGGCCGCTCAGGGTAATGGCACGTGCAAGGACGAGCAGGCCGGAACGGTCGTCATGCTCCGAGGCGATATGGATGCCCTGCCCGTTGTCGAGGAATCCGGCGAGCCCTTTGCATCCACCAATGGCTGCATGCATGCTTGCGGTCACGATATGCACGCGACGGCGCTGCTTGGTGCGGCGCGCCTGCTCAAGGCCCGCGAGGCCGAGCTTGTGGAGGCCAACGCCACCGTCAAACTGCTGTTCCAGCCGGGCGAGGAGACCTTTGAAGGGGCACGCGCTGCCATCGCCGATGGCCTGTTGCAGAACCCGCGTCCTCAGGCGGCTTTTGCCATGCACGTTAACAGCCAATCGCCGCTCGGCCTGGTGCTCTATGGGAGCCCGGCGCTTTCGGGCGTGTACGGTTTCCGCATCACGCTGCAGGGCAAGGGCGGCCATGGCTCGAGCCCCGAGATCTGCATCGACCCCATCACGGCCGGCGTCCATGTGCACCTGGCGCTCCAGGAGCTCATCTCCCGCGAGGTGCCGGCGGCCAAGGAGGTCGCGCTTACCGTTGGCAAGTTCGCCGGCGGCTTGGCGGCCAACGTCATCCCCGACACCTGCGTGCTCGAGGGAACGCTGCGCGGCTTTGATGTTGAGCTCATGGAGCACCTGAAGACCCGCATCGCGGAGGTCGTTAACGGCGTTGCCACAACATATCGTACGCCGGCGACCATCGAGACGCTTTCGGATGTTCCGCCGCTTGTACTCGACAGCGATATGACTCAGGCGTCGCTTGGCTACGTGGGCGCAGTGCTGCCCAAGGCGGCTTTCTTGCCGCTTTTCCATGCCATGGCGAGTGAGGACTTCGCGCTTATCTCGAGCGAGATTCCGAGTGCGTACTTTACCGTGGGCGCGGCCGTAACCGACACGGACGAACACTTTGCCCAGCACCATCCCAAGGCACGTTTTAACGATGCCGAGCTGCCGCTCGGTGCCGCGGCCTATACCGCCGTCGCTTTGGGCTATATCGCCGACCACCGGTAGCACCCAACCTTGCCTTTCAAGCCT
>CALLFD010000120.1 GCA_937997605.1 uncultured Collinsella sp.
CTCTGGTCGGCGCCAAAACCGCAGGTGCCAAACAGGAAGACGCGCTTGCCGTGCAAGGCGGAGAGCAACGTCGCGACCGAAGGCGTGCACGCGCCCTTGTCGCACCAAAAACCGACGAGCACCGTGTCGGCCGCGCAGGCGCCCTGCGCCTCGAGCGCAACCTGATCTGCATCCGCATCGTCGCTCAACGCCGCGGCATGGACAAAATCAACACCCGCAGCCTGCAGAGCGCGCTTGATCGCGCCCGAAACCATCCTGGTATTACCGCTCTTGCTGTTAACCACCAAAGAGCACGTCATAGTCACGTTGCCTCGTATCCCCCAAAACTAAAGCCACTAATGCAATTTATTAGATGACTATCTTAGTACTAACGTGACAGATGTAAACCACCGTCTGTCGATTGATTAATTTGCCCCACGGGCTTGCTTACTGGGCAAACTGGCTGCGGTAGAGTTCGGCGTAGAAGCCGCCTGCCGCTAGCAGCTCGTCGTGCGTGCCGCGCTCGATAATCTGGCCGTCGCGCATGACCAGAATGCAGTCGGCGTTGCGAATCGTGCTCAGGCGATGCGCCACGACAAAGCTCGTACGGCCGGCCATGAGCTCGTCGAATGCCGCCTGCACCTGCAGCTCGGTACGCGTATCGATGCTCGACGTTGCCTCGTCCAGCAGCAGAATCGCCGGATCGGTGAGCATAACGCGCGCAATGCACAGCAGCTGTTTTTGACCCTGGCTAAACGTGCCGCCGTCCTCGCCGATGACCGTATCGTAGCCGCCTGGCAGCTGCACGATAAACTTGTGCGCATGCGCGCGCTTGGCAGCTTCGATAACCTGCTCGCGCGTGGCGTCGGGACAGCCGTAGGCGATGTTTTCCGCCACCGTGCCCTCGAACAGCCACGTATCCTGCAACACCATGCCAAAGGCATGGCGCAGGCTTGCGCGCGTGTAGTCACGCGAAGACCTGCCATCAACCGTGATGTGGCCGGCATCGATATCGTAAAAGCGCAGCAGCAGGTTGATGAGCGTCGTCTTTCCGCAGCCCGTGGGGCCAACAAGGGCAAAGCGCATGCCGGGCTTGGCCTCGATGCAGATGTCCTGCAGCAGCTTGCGGTCGGACACGTAGCTAAAGTCCACATGCTCAAAGGCGACCTCGCCCTGCGGGGCAGCAAGTTCCACGGCATCCGCCGCATCGGGCTCCTGCTCGCGGGCATCGAGCAGCGCAAACATGCGGCGCGCCGAGGCATACGCCGTCTGGATCTGCGTAATGACGTTGG
>CALLFD010000121.1 GCA_937997605.1 uncultured Collinsella sp.
CGCCGCCATCTTCTGGCAAACAAGCGTAAACGAGATGCCGATTACAGCCATGGCGGCGAGCACCATGCCGTAGCGGACGACGGCACTCACGTCGTGCGCACCGATACCTTTATCGATCATCTGGGCAATCACCAGCGGCGTCAGCAGGTCAAAGATCACTTCAATCAACTTGCACGCAGGGCCAATCACCATATACCGGCGAAACTTACCACCAAAACGCCTGAGCAGCTCAATCATAAAAAGGCGCTCCCTATCATCATCTCAATTCAATCTGATTCATGATAGTACGGAGAACCCTGGAGATGCGTAAGCAACTCGTTACAGATGTAAGGGCAACGGTCACTAGCGCCCAAGGCACGTAGCAGCCGATGTTTTGGCAACGCCAGCGAGCGGCATAACGCCGGGGATTCAATTATCAGATAAATGTGACCCTTCAGGCGGTTTTGGTCGGCTACCCGCGGGTGCCGGCAGGGCGCTTGGTAGTCGAGCGATCCCGCAGGCGAAGCCGAGGACCAGCGAGACACCAAGCGCCCTGCCGGCACTCGCGGGTAGCCGCGGCACCAAAAAACGCCTGCGCACTCGATGGATTCGGATGCCCGACAGAGGCTCCTTATGGCTGCTTCCTTCCGGACCTGACCAGATTCGGAACATGTCGTCATCCGAACCCATCGAACGCGCTAGGCGCTCGATATATCTTACCCGCTCCCGCCCGATGGGGCAAGGTAGCTAATTTGGGACGGGGCTTTTTGACTACTTGGGCAATCAGATCGACAGGTAGTCAAATAAGCCCCGTCCCAAAAAGACTGGTCTGCTGCCGTGCCACAAAAGGGGCCTATCTACTACGTTTAGGCCGCAGGGGTCAACCATAGCCGGCTTTTTCGAAAATCGGCAAGCTTTCTACCTGCGGTTTTAATTTCACAAAATCCGGGATGGTCAAGGGCGCTCGGCTAAACGTAGTAGATGGCCGCATTTCATGGCGGACGGTCCGACCCAAGGCCCAAGGCGACCAGCCTCGGATAGCCATTCTCGAAGTTGCGGTGGAATAGTTCCTGTTTTTGCCGCCTGAGCCGCCAAACAGGAACTATTCCACCGCAACTTATAGGGAGTTGGGTTTTAGAGGCGGGCGAGGTCGTAGGCTTGGGCGGCTGCTTCACCGGCGCAGATGAGGTTGGTTGTGGCTTCCTGGGGGTCGAGCGCTTGGTCAAGAGGCATGGGCCTGCGGCAGACCGGCAGGACCAAGTCGATGCCCTGACCATACACCGCATCCAAATTATCCGCACGACCGCCCACGACGGCGACTACCGGCTTGCCATAGCGATTGGCACGGCGGGCCACGCCCACCGGCGCCTTGCCGGCAGCGGATTGCTCGTCCATGTTGCCCTCGCCTGTAATGACCAGGTCGACATCGCGCACGCGCTCGTCAAACCCAATCAGATCGAGCACCGTCTCCACGCCCGAACGCAACTCAGCACCGAGCGCCAGCAGCGCGGCGCCCAAGCCACCTGCCGCGCCCGCGCCAGGCACGCCGAGCACCGAGCCAAATGTCCGCACGCCCTCGGGCACGCGCAACAACCCCTGAGCCCGCACCCCGGTAATCGCCGCATCGAGCAGGCGGCCGTAGCCGACCATCCAACTGTCGTACCTGCCCAGCGCTTCGACATCGTCTGTCGGCAGGCCCTTTTGCCCGCCAAACACTGCAAGTGCCCCACGACGCCCCACGAGCGGGTTCTCGACATCAGAGAGCACGACGATACGCGCGCTATTCAGCGCCCGAAGCGCCGGTGCCAAATCGATACTCGCCACCTGCTCAAGCCCCGCGAGACCAGGGGCGACATCGCAGCCCTGATCATCGACCACACGCGCGCCCAGCGCCTGCAGCATGCCGGCGCCACCGTCGTTGGTGGCACTGCCGCCCAGACCAATATAGATAGTCTTTGCCCCAGCACGAACCGCTCGAAGCATGAGCTCGCCCACGCCATAGGTCGTAGCGGCCAACGCCGCCGGCTCTGTGCAAGGCGAATACCCAATACCCGCCGCCTCGGCCATCTCGATTACAGCCGACTCGTACTCGCCGTCCACCAGCATCCGGGCAGACACACAGTCGCCCAGAGGGCCTGCGACTTCACATGCCACGACCTCACCGCCGCACGCGGCAACGGCATCGAGCGTTCCCTCGCCGCCATCCGCCAGCGGCAGCGCGCTTACCTGGGCATCGGGCCACACGCGGCGCACACCTTCGGCAACGGCCTCCTCCGCCTGCGCGCTCGAAACGCTGCCCTTAAAGGAGTCGATCGCCAGCTGCACACGGCGGGGCCGGCGGCACGCGGCACCAAAATCGACCGCCCCAACGGCAGTATCTTCGACACCCGCAAGCGCCTCGGCGTGGGCGGTATGCGCCTCAAGATCGGCCCCACAACCGCAGCCAGCACCATCGGTGCCACGCAGCCCACTAAAATAACCGCTCAGCACCGCGCGGCACTCGTCTGCCAGCACGCCGGCGGTCACATTAAACCGATGATTCAGGCGCGAATCGGCATTGAGGTCGTATAGCGACCCCAGAGCGCCCGCTTTAGCATCGGCCGCGCCGTACACGCAGCGCCCCACGCGCGCGTTAACCATAAGCCCCGCGCACATGCAGCAGGGCTCGAGCGTCACGTAGACCGTACAATCGGAAAGACGCCAGCGTCCAAGCGACTGAGCGGCGGCGCACAGGGCCGAAAACTCGGCATGCGCCGAAGGATCCTGGTCGAGCTCGCGGCGATTATGCGCCCGCGCGACAATCTCGCCGTCGCGCACCACTACGGCTCCGATGGGCACCTCGCCCACCGCCGCGGCGGCTCGCGCCACCGCCAGCGCCTCGCGCATGAACTTCTCGTCGATTTCGGTGATCGTCATCGTTCGCCTTCCCTGTTGCAGATTCAAAACGATGCTATCATTACGACTCACGGAGAGATGGCAGAGCGGTTGAATGCGGCGGTCTTGAAAACCGTTGAGCGCGAGAGCGTTCCGGGGGTTCGAATCCCCCTCTCTCCGCCACTCCTAGTGATGCACCGGTGTCATGGTCCGCTCAAACAGCGCATCGACCACGTCGGCTATCTCAGGTCGACGCTCAAGATCGTGGCCCGATTCCCACCATATCGTGAAAAGTCGAATAATACCGCCGGCGACAAACTCAGACGTCGTCTCGAGTGACACGGGAGCCAGGGCATCCTCGGCAAGCACGTTCATCACACGCTCGCGGATGGAACGGGCAATGCGGTCGCAAATAACGTTGGTCAACATGCCCGACATGCTGCTTGCCAAAATGTTATCCATGAGCTGCTCATGCGCCAGAATCAAATCCATGGCATCGTCCAAAATCGCATGTCGAAGCGCGCGCACGTCCTCGGCGGACACTGCGCCGGCCTCATCGGGCTGTTTTTGCGGCAAGCCCGACATGAGCTCATCGATATAAAAGGCAAAGTAATCGTTCTTGTCGCGAAAGTGCTTGTAGAACGTCGTGCGGCGAATCATGGCGCGGTCGCACAGCATGGCAACCGTCAGGTCCTCAAAACGATGCTCCTCGAGAAGCTCGGTAAAGGCATCGAACAGAGCACGATAGGTTTTCTTGATGCGAAGGTCCATCCGTATCGCCATCCTCAGGGCAAAGACAACACTTGTCAATCTGTCGCATATCTTACACCTGTACCTCGCACGCTTTGCCCCGGTGCCAACCCCACCGAAAACATAACGCTTACCGGAAAGTTCGGCACGGCAAAACGTTGCGGGTATACTAGTAGCGTTAACCAACGGCAGCTGGCGCATGCCGCCGCGGCCATTCGAAACGGAGACATCATGATTACCGTCATCATCGGCATCGTTGTTGTCATTGTGATTGTCTGCGCCATCGCCGGCATCTACAACAACATGGTCACCAAGCGTAACCGCATCGATAACGCCTGGCAGAACATCGATACGCAGCTGCAGCGTCGCAACGACCTGATCCCCAACCTGGTCGAGACCGTCAAGGGCTACGCCAAGCACGAGCAGGAGACGCTCTCCGCCGTGGTCAGCGCGCGTAACACCGCCGTCAAGGCCACCACGCCCGAGGCCAAGATGGAAGCCGACAACGTGCTGACCGGTGCGCTGCGTCAGCTCTTCGCCGTAGCCGAGGCCTACCCCGATCTTAAGGCAAACACCAACTTTACTCAGCTGCAGGCATCGCTCGAGGATACCGAGAACAAGATTAGCTATGCACGCCAGAGCTACAACGATTGCGTGCTCAGCTACAACAACGCCATTCAGACGTTCCCGGCTGTCATCTTTGCCGGCATCTTCCAGTTTAAGGAGCGCCAGGGCTTCGAGGCAGCTGAGGCCGCCCGCCAGGCCCCGACCGTCAAGTTCTAGTAGTTTGACAGCGCATCCTTAATCGGCCAAATGCATAAACCGCCCCGTCGAATGCATACTTCGACGGGGCGGTTTCCTTTTTCGCGAAGGTCCCCCTCTAAGCGTCGTGCATTTTTAGGAGTATTCAACATAACCAAGGGCTTCGGGCGCCACGACAAATGCCAAAGACCGCGAATATCCCTGCAAATCAAACGCTGTCAGCCCGTAACCCCACCCATCATTCGTAGAAAACATCGAGAACTCCCGATTTTTTGCCCGAAGCCGGTATGCAGGGGCCTTCGATTGCAGAATACTCGCAAAAATGCACGTCGCCACCGCCCCCACATGGCGCGAAGCAAAACAAAAGGGCGACCTTCCTTTCCGGCGCACTCCGCAGGACGAAAGAACCTCCGCCGCACAAAGTGCGCAGCGGAGGTTCTTTCATGTCCGAGGACGCGCCGGAAAGGAAGGTCGCCCTCGGGCCGGACAGCTAAGACAGCTTACGCGACGGTGTAAACCCAGTTGTGCTTGTCCTCGACAGCACCAGACTGGATACCAGTCAGGGTCTCGCGGAGCTTCTTCATCACAGGGCCAATCTCGGTGTAGCCAGCCGGGAAGGTCACAGTCTCGTCGGCGCCGTAAACCTTGTTGTCGATCTCGCCAACCGGGGAGATGACGGCAGCGGTGCCGCACAGGCCGCACTCCACAAAGGTGCCGGCCTTGACCTCGGCCCACTCGACGGGACGCTGGTCGACGGTCATGCCCAGGTCCTGAGCAACCTGAACGAGCGAACGACGGGTGATAGAGGGCAGGATGGAGTCGGTGTGCGACTGAGGAACGACGAGGGTGCCGTCCTCCTTCACGAACAGGACGTTGGCGCCACCGGTCTCCTCGACATAGGTGCGGGACTCGGAGTCGAGATACAGGTTCTCGGCATAGCCCTCGCGATGGGCCTCCATCGTGGGCTTAAGGGACATGGCGTAGTTGAGGCCGGCCTTGATGTTGCCGGTGCCGTGCGGTGCGGCACGGTCATACTCGGAAACGCGCAGCTTGACGGGCTTGAGGCCACCCTTAAAGTACGGACCGACCGGGGTCACGAGAATGCGGAACGTGTACTCAGGAGCGGGAGCCACGCCGATCACGTCACCGGAACCGATCATAAACGGACGCACGTACAGGGTCGCGCCGGAGCCGAAGGGCGGAACCCAGGCGGCGTTGGCAGAAACGACCTGCTTGACGGCCTCAACGAACTTGTCCTTGGGGAACGGGGGCATCTCGAGGCGCTGGGCAGAGTTATACATACGCTCAGCGTTCATGTCGGGACGGAAGCAGACGATGCTGCCGTCCTCGGCGGTGTAGGCCTTCAGGCCCTCAAAGACCTCCTGGCAGTAATGGAAGATACCGCCGCACTCGGAGACATGCAGGGTGTGGTCGGTGGTCAGGCCGCCCTCGTCCCACTCGCCATCCTTCCAATGAGCCTCGTAGCTGTAATCGGTCTTCATGTAGCCAAAGCCGAGGCTACCCCAATCGATATCCTTCTTCTCGACAGTCATATGTCGCTCCTTACATACACAGTTGCATACTCGCGAACCCGTACGCAAGGACCGAGGCCGGCCGCGTCGCAACGTCGCACGCCCAGAGCGTAGAGCCGGACGGGACACGCGAACAGCATCAAAGCCGATGGCACGTCGATTCGCATGCACGAGATTGTACTCCGCACGCGCGTCGGATAAAACGTTTTTCTTTAACTAACTAAAGTATTTTCATTTGATCGAAGCTAAAGAGGCCCGCCACCGTAAGCGGTGACGGGCCTCAACTGTACGGTCTGCGCGCTGGCTCGAGCTAGGCGTTCTATTTGCCCAGCTTGGCCTTAACCAGACCGACCACGGTCGGGATGATCGACACGGCAACGATGCCGATAATCAGCAGCTCAAAGTGCTCCTGCACAAAGGGAATGCCGCCAAAGAAGTAGCCCAGCAGCGTAAAGACCGTCGACCAGGTAATGCCGCCCAGCACGTTAAAGACGACAAAGTTGCGCCAGTGCATGCCGCCCATGCCAGCGATAAAGGGCACAAAGGTGCGGATAAACGGGAAGAAGCGACCCAGGAAGATGGCCAGGTGACCCCACTTGTCCAAGAAGTCCTCGGACTTTTTGATGCGCTCGGGCGTCATGGCCTTGACCTTGCCCGAAGCGATGATCTTGCGTCCAAAGAAGTGACCGATCATAAAGTTGCACTGATCGCCCAAAATGGCAGCGGCCCATGCGGTGGCCAGAAGCGCCACGATGTTAAAGCCGCCGTTGTGGGCAAAGAAACCCGAGGCGAACAGCAGCGAATCACCGGGAAGGAACGGGAAGAACACCACGCCCGTCTCGATAAAGATGATCAGGAACACGCAGCCGTAGGCCATAAGCGGGCCGGCGGCGATCCAGCTGGCGATCGCGGTGCGCGGGTCCTTAAGCAGCTCGGCAATAAAATTGATGAAACCCATGAAGTAAAACCTCTCAGTTGTGGGCGCGGATACGTCCAAGTTGACCAGTATACGGTTGCAGTGCCCCCTCGTGCGCAACCCCACAAAAGCATGACTCCATTACCAGCAAGTTTGCATAACTGACACCTGTCGCGCAATGCCGCCAAGATTGTCCTTCCTAATCCCTAGCGAATCGCTATACTTTATTGAATCGCATTGCCATGGCGCTAAGGGAGGGCGGCCGGTGAGCTTTATCAATACCATTCGCGAGGACATCAAGACCGTCCAAGCGCAGGACCCCGCCGCGCAAAACGGTCTGGTCATCTTCCTTTCCTATCCTGGCCTGCACGCCAAGTGGAAC
Organism: uncultured Collinsella sp.; assembly: GCA_937997605.1. Classification (GTDB taxonomy): domain Bacteria; phylum Actinomycetota; class Coriobacteriia; order Coriobacteriales; family Coriobacteriaceae; genus Collinsella. The sequence goes on from CALLFD010000121.1 coordinate 7,196, forward strand.
CACGT
>CALLFD010000122.1 GCA_937997605.1 uncultured Collinsella sp.
CAACCGGCAAGGCCGTCTTCTATCAGAACGGCTCTTGGGCATACGCTGACCTCACCAAGGCCGGTATGACCGACGACCAGCTCGGCATGCTGCCGATCTACATCGGCGTCGACGGCGAGGAGAACCAGGGCCTGTGCTCCGGCGGCGAGAACTACTGGTGCGTCAGCTCCCAGGCTTCCGAGGATGCCCAGAAGGCCACCGAGGACTTCATGTACTGGTGCGTCACCGCTGACACCCCGACCAGCATCATCGCCGACAAGATGGGTCTGACCGCTCCGTTCAAGAGCGCCAAGGAAACCACCAACGTCTTCTCGCAGCAGGCCGTTGCCATGGCCAAGGACGGCAAGAAGACCGTCGCTTGGGACTTCGTCTACATCCCCTCCGAGGAGTGGAAGAAGAACCTCAAGCAGGCTCTGATTGCCTACGCTGCCGATAACAGCAAGTGGGACGGCGTCAAGAACGCCTTCGTCGATGGCTGGAAGACCGAGAAGGCTGCTTCCGAGTAAGTAGTTGCTGCCCAAGCTATCTGATTAGCGACAGGGGGCGGGCAGACGTTGGTTTGCCCGCCCCCTGCATATTGAAAGGACCCTTCTATGGGCAAAGCACTCAAGCGCTGGTGGCCGCTCTTTATGCTGCCCACGTGCCTGGCGTTTATGATCGGGTTCGTGATTCCCTTTATCCAGGGCTTCTATCTCTCGTTCTGCCAGTTTATTACCATTAACAACGCGCATTTTGTCGGTATTGAGAACTACGTGCGCGCACTGTCCGATCCGCAGTTTGCCACGTCGTTCTTCTTTACCGTGGCGTTTGCCTTCCTGTCGACGGTGCTCATCAACGTGATCGCCCTCGCCATCGCGCAGGCGCTCACCCGCAAAGCGCTCAAGGGCACCAACATCTTCCGTACGATCTTCTTTATGCCTAACCTGATCGGCGGCATCGTGCTGGGCTACATCTGGCAGATTCTGATCAACTGCCTGCTCTCCAACGTGGGCGCCCAGCTCATCGCCCTTAACTCTGCTGCTGGCTTCTGGGGCCTTATCATCCTGACCCTGTGGCAGCAGGTCGGCTACATGATGATCATCTACATCGCTGGTCTGCAGTCCATTCCGTCCGACTACATCGAGGCCGCCAAGGTCGACGGTGCCACGGCATGGCAGACGTTTTGGAAGGTTAAGATCCCTAACCTGATGCCGACCATCACCATCTGCCTGTTCCTGTCCATCACCAACGGCTTTAAGCTGTTCGACCAGAACCTCGCCCTTACCGGCGGCGCTCCCGCGCACTCCACCGAGATGCTCGCCCTGAACATCTACAACACGTTCTATTCGCGTGCCGGTATCGCATGGCAGGGCATCGGTCAGGCCAAGGCGGTTATCTTCTGCATCCTGGTCGTAGCCATCTCCATGATTCAGCTTAAGGCCACGAGGTCCAAGGAGGTGCAGCAGTAATGAAACGCGATAAGGTTATCAACCGCGCGCTCTCGATTTTCTTTACGATTCTGTCGCTCGCGTGGATCTACCCCGTGTTCATGATTGCGCTCAATTCCTTTAAGAAAGCGACCGCAATCAGCACCACCACGGCGTTCGATCTGCTCACGCCCGAGACGTTCAACGGCCTCGCAAACTACATGCACGCCCTTAACGAGCAGGGCTTTGCCTCGGCATTTATGTACTCGCTCATCATCACGGTCACGTCGGTCGTGCTGATCTTGGTGTGCTGCTCCATGTGCGCTTGGTACGTGGTTCGTGTCAACAACAAGATCTCGAACTTCTTCTATTACCTGTTCGTGTTCTCGATGGTCGTGCCCTTCCAGATGCTCATGTTCACGCTGTCCAATTTGGCGGACCGCATCGGCTTCAACACGCCGTTCAACATCTGCTTTATCTACCTCGGCTTTGGCGCGGGCCTGGCGGTCTTTATGTTCGCCGGTTTTGTAAAGAACATCCCGCTCGAGATCGAGGAGGCGGCCATGATTGATGGCTGCAACCCGGTCCAGGTGTTCTTTAAGATCGTCCTTCCCATCATGAAGCCCACCTATCTTTCGGTCGGCATCCTCGAGACCATGTGGGTCTGGAACGACTATCTGCTGCCCTACCTTACGCTCGACTCCACCAAGTACAAGACCATTCCTATCTTGATCCAGTACTTCCGCGGCGGCTA
>CALLFD010000123.1 GCA_937997605.1 uncultured Collinsella sp.
GTTCCCGAAGAGCTCGTGCGCAAGGGCTTTGCCGAAGGCGTGCTCGACATCGAAGGCATGAAGCAGCGCGTTCTCGACTGGCGCGACCACGCCTAAGACCAATCTTTTTGGCACGGGGTTTGTTAACCAGTCTTTTTGGAACGGGGCTATTTTAGCTACTTAATGTCGTCCAACGATTTCGATGGACCGCAAATAAGATCAATCTCGTATGTAGTAGCCGTCAAAATAGCCCCTCCCCTGCAAAAACAAAAGGTAACTGGCAGAAGACCCCTTGTCTTTACGGGCAAAAAGGGGCAGAACGGTAAAGTACACTTGTCATGTAAGGTGCTTATTATTCAGGAATTAGATTTGCCAAGCAGGGCTGCAACCACCAATCGTTGTGATTTTAATGTTACAAGAAAAGTCTAAATTCCTTCATAGTGCCAAAACCCGCAGAGTAAATTGCCGACTGCAGCACCCAAAAACTAAGACCTATCGCATTCCGCGACCTGAATTTTCAACATATTGTGAATTGCATTAAGGGGAAGTTTCCCGCATCCACGTCTAGTGCAGACGTAGACGGGAAGCCGCAATTATAAGTCACTAGTCTGGGGCAGGATTAAACGGTTCACCCCTGGTAAGATATAGCAATCTTCGCCCGAGACCATTACTATTCCGCCAGCATCGATAAAACGCTGATATTCCTCGGCATTAAGGCCCACCGATTCAAAGCTAACGCTTACACCCGTAGCCATCAAGAAGGCTCGAAACTTCTGGCAGCTCGTCAATCGATACATCAATTCTTGAAGGCATGTATTCCACCAATTTTTAATGAAACAACGGCGGTAATCGCTATCGCGATTGCGCCAATAATACCGAGCGCCATCTGAATGGGATATAACCCCAACACATGTCCAAATACGGAGAAAAACAATGCGGAAAAGAGGGCCCTTACCAGAGACGCGGCGGAAAGGATCGTCGCACGGAGATCGTCCGCTATCCCGTCTTGGATTAAGTTTTCCGAAGTGATGTACACCACTTCTGGGAGGAAACAAAGCACCATGCTAAGGCCAAACAAACACAAAGGATTTGAAGCGAACCACGGAAGAATCAAGAAAAGGCCCGCCTCGATTAGCATCGAGCCAAGCATGGTATTTCTTTTCCCGAAACGCGATGAGAAGAAATCTGCTGCAATGTAGGCCGTCGCATTTACTGCATAGGATGCACCGAAAAAGATTCCTATTATGGAGACGGGAGCATGAAACGCGTCGAATACCAACTGATTCAAGTTGTAATAACTCCCGTAGAATCCGTCGAGCATGCTTGTGCCGATGAGGAGAAGCAATATCGCAAATGCGGATTCTCCAACGCGCCAGGTTTCGCTCCTGAACATCTTGGCTGCGTCAAACCTCCCCTTTTCTGATCTTTCAGAACGGGTCGTTTCCGTCCTCTCAATGGGATACAGGAGGAAAAGCTGCAGGAGATAGAAAACGAAGACACATATGTAGAGGGCACTCCAAGACACTTGGGCAATGAAAGACCCGAGTACAATTGCTATTCCCGTAGCGATTGATTGCGCGGCGAGCAGCCGAGCGTTGATGGTGAGGAAGCGCTCTCCTTGACCGGCATTTCGAACAATTTCATATAAAAGTGCTTGTTCGGATCCCGATTGAAGGGAGTAGGCGAGCGCCTCAACAAGGGAAAGCACAACAAGAAAGGGACCTGAGAGCAACAGCATGCCGGCCGTATGGAAGAAAAGCAGCAGCACGCCCACTTGAATCGAAAACTTCTTTCCAAAGAAATCGCCTACCAGCCCTGTTGGTAGCTCGAGGACGACCGTTGCAATGTTGAACAGGGCTTGATAAAGCGTGATTTCCGTGACAGACATTCCTTTCTCCGCAAGGAAAAGTAGAAACACTCCCCGATTTAAAACAAATCCCGTGAGAACGAAAAAGGCGGAATAGACGTGCAGTTGCGTAGTGGCTTGCTTGTTCATTTGATACTTCCGATGACAATTTTGGCCTAGCGGGCGGCGGAATCAACCGAAGATGAGGCGCGTTGGCGCCGGGCGTCCAGATGCGTCATGCTGAAAATAGATGAAGCGTATGATTGACAAAACCATAGAGCCCGTCACAAATTGACTACTCCCAATGCTGGTCGTGGAGGGCGGCACCGAGAAAGTCGGCATCGAAAGGCACAGCTTCGGCAAAGGCGTAGTCGCCGTCGCTGGCGATGAGCAGATAATTCTCCTCGCCGCCGAACTCTGCATCGCCACATGGGACCACCCAAGCATGGTCGAACACCTCAAGCGCCGTGGCGGCACAGTCGCGCAGGAACGTCACATCGCTCCCCTCGTTTGCACTCACGATATTGGCAACGTAGACGCCACCGACATTTAGGCTGCCCCGCACCAAACGCAATGCCTCAACCGTCGCCAGCTCGCGTACGGGCTCGGCACCGCCAAAGCAATCGCTCACGACCACGTCGTAGCGACGATGGCCCACGCTCGTCACACCCAAATACGAGCGAGCCTCAGCGGTTATCACCCGCAGGCGATCGCCCGCCGCGCGCTCCAGCTCGTCTAGGTAGAACCAGCGGCGCGCCAGGCGCGTAATCTCTCCGTCATACTCGATAACGTCCATGCGCAAGCCCTCGTGCGACATCAGCGCAAATTTGGGATAGGCAAACCCACCGCCGCCCAGCATAAGCATACGGTCGATACCATGCCCGTAAGCATCACGCATTGCGTCCTCGGCCTCAAACACATCGTCAAATGCACGATAGTACGCAAAGACCGGCTCCGCCCAACGATCGCCGACATAGCTCGCGCTTTGGTAGACGCCGCCTTGCACTAACACGCGAATCTCATCGCCGCTCTCATCGTGCACGCGCTTCACACGCGCCAACCCATTGCGGGTCCTCGCAACCTGCAGACAGGCAGCACGAACAGCGACGGCGGCCGCACCAAGCGCCGCGGCTCCCAGAGCAACGCCGGCAACGACGCCAGCAGAAACACTTGGCTTGTTCATCTAGAGCTCCTTTTGCAGATAGAGTCCGTGGTCATAAAATCCAAGATGACGATAGTACTCGCGCGTACCGATCGCGCTAATCACGTTGATGCGCGTATAGCCCGCATCCCGGGCAATCTCGCAGGCGCGCTCCACCAGCGACCGCCCCAGCCCATGATGCTGAGCCGCCTGGCCCTGATCGCCTACACGTGCCGCCATGCCATACACGTGCACCTCGCGAATCATCGCCTCGTCCGGTGTCGTCGGCAACTCGTCCGCGTGCGCGGTAACAAACGCACGATCGGGCAACGACAGGCGCAAAAAGCCGGCGATCTTGCCTTCGAGCGTCACCCACTGCAAAAAGCGTTCGCTCGTCACCGGTGTCTCGTATGCGACCTCATCAAGAGATAGCTCATCCAAGTCGGCACCCGCCGTGCTGATCTCGCGATAGCGAATCTCACGCACCGTCGCACCATCACCCCGAGCAGCCAGGCGATTCTCAACGAGCTGGCGCAGGTTGGGCTTCTTGTTGCCCACCATAATGTCGTCGGAACTAAAGTCGCGGATCATGCGACTAATGCGGCAGAACGCCGGCGTCACCACGATGTCGTCGGCCAGCACATCGAGCAGCTCTTCCTCGGTATAGGGGCGCCACTCGCCGCGCTCGTAGCAGCCCACCAAACGCGAGCCCTCGATGAGCGCGCACGGGTAGACCTTGACCTCGTCGGGCATAAAAGCGCCCTCGGTCATAAAGCGCTCGTAGTCGCGCTTGTCCCCCTCGGGCGTAGCGCCCAACAAGTTGAGCATAAAGTGCGCGTGGATCTTAAAGCCAAACAGGCGCGCCAGCGAAAACGCCCGCTCGACCTGAGCCACCGAAATGCGGCGCTCGTTGATATCGAGCAGGTGCTGGTCGAGGCTCTGGATGCCCATCTGGATCTTGGTGCAACCCAGGCGGCGGATAAGTGTGAGGGCCTTCGGCGTTACGGCATCGGGGCGCGTCTCGATAACGAGCCCCACCACGCGATGCTTCGCCGTCTCGTTGATGCGCTGCTGACGCTCAAGCTCCTCCATCGTTGCCGTCTGCCACTCGGCAGCCTCGCCCCATGGCGTACCAGGGCCGTACAGACGACGCACCGCGCGGTTATAGCCACCAACGACAGCATCCACACGCCCCTGCTCGTCGGCAACGCCGGCAGCAAGCTCAGCCTCGTCGGTCGCAATGCCGGCAGCCCGATAGCGCTCGCGGCGCTCTGTTACCACCGGCGGCAGGGCATCGGCGGGAGCGTCATCGAGCAGGCGCCCAGCCTCGGCACGACTGATGCCCGGACGCGCCAACATGGGGTTTGCCGCCACGCCGGCGACGGCATCGTCATTGAGCGCACGGAAAAGTTCCGACATAAACCATGTCTGGTACCCTTGCGGATAGTCGCTCCAGGTGCCACCGAGCACGATGAGCTCTATCTTGTCGGTCGCATGCCCCATCTGCGAAAGCGCCGTCAAACGGGCGCTCACCTGCAGATACGGGTCAAAGCAATTTTGCTCCGCACGGGCGCACGCCGGCTCGGCGTGCAGATAGCTTTTGGGCATGCGCAGATCGTTGGGGCAAAACAGGCAATCGCCCGAGCACGGCCAGGGCTTGGTGATGACGGTAATGGTCGCCACGCCCGAGGCCGTTCGGCGCGGCTTCATACGCAGCACCTGCAGCAGTTGACGCTCCAGATCGGAATCGACATTCCACGCAGCCCACCGAGCCGGCTCCTCACGTTTAACCCGCTGGTAGAACGGCAGCAGACGGCGCTTGGCCAGATCACGCTTGTCGGCACCCTCGCGGCGCGCCTCGGCATGTATCAGTTTGACGAGCGCCTTGTCGTCCACGGTCTCGCCGCGACGAAGGGCATCGAGTATGTTCAAAATAATCTGTTCCATGCCCCCATTGTAAAGGCAAAGGCGCCGGAGCCGATCTCGGCTTCGGCGCCTTCATCAAACAGCGCGTCTATATCTTCGCCTAGGCTTTCGTCTGCCTCACTACTCCGAATCAAACGACATGTCGCCCGAACCGACCTCAAAACGATACGTGGCAGACTTGTCACCGTTATCGAATTCAAGATTCAAAATGGTCTCGCCGTCGTAGCCAAGCGGAAGGAAATCGCTTTCGAAGTCGCCGCTGCCCAAGGTGAGGCTCGCCTTAAAGCCCGTCGAGTTCGGAACCGTCATCTCCACATCGCCCGAGCCCACACTCACGTCCATCGACTTCGCGGGGGCCTGGTAGAGCTCGAACGTTACATCGCCCGACCCGACCTCTGCACTAAGCGCATCAGTCACGCTGCCCGCAAACTCTACATCTCCCGCACCCAGGAAAAGGTCGAAACCATCACAGGTGACACCGGCAATCTGCAGATCACCCGAACCCACGTGCGCGTTGACTCCCTTCAGATGTTCGGCAACACGGCGCGGCAGCTCAACCGTAACCGAGCGGTCAATTGCCTTACCGTCATCACTTCCAAACTGAGAAACCTTGAGCGTCGAGTCCTCGACGGATGCGATGTTCTGCGTCGCGGCCTTGGAGGCATCCATACCATTGGCAACGCGTCCCCGCTCGATAACGCGAGCCTTGTTGCCATCAACAACCTTGACGTCCACCGTAGCCGCATCGATATCGAAATCGAGGTAGCGAAACTCATCAGCATCAAAGGTCGTACACGAAAGCTGCTGAGGCCGAGCGGAATAGTTACCGCTATCCAAGAGATCATCGTCGTCAAACATATCGTCAAAATCAGACAAAGCGCCGGATAGAATACCGGTCGTACGCACCATATCGGAATGAGCCAATAGCCGCGAAATGCCAAAGGCAAGCCCAATGATGAGCACAAACGCCCCGATGCCAACGCCCAAGCGTACCTTGGATTCATGTGAAAGCTTCATCATTCATCACCTTCTTTGGCACTCGACTCAGCGGTGGTCGCGGCAGCCATGTCAGCGTCAACCGCTGTGAAAACGTCCTCCCCCTTAGTCCTAGCGACCGCCGGCGCCGGACCAACCTGGATATCCCCGCGCGCCCAATCGCCATCGAGCGCACGCGCCACCCAGTGATAGATGGGGATCGTAAAGAAGATCAGCGCGGCAAAGGGACCGGCACCAAACAGGAACATCAGCAAAAAGAACAGCAGCCAGCACACGGCCCAATATGGGAACGACTGGAACGGGCCCTTCACCGGAGTCGAGCCAACCGCGGTGCCACTCGTCGCCTGCGCCGTAGCGGCATTGGCGGCCTGCGCACTCCAGCTTGCCGCTTGCGCCGCCTTGGCCGCAGCATCACTCGCCTGTGTTGCCGCCTCGGTAGCGCGCGCCGCCGCCTCATGGGTGCGAGCACGCTCTGCCGCCTCGGCCTCGCGCTGACGGGCGCGGTCCTCGTTCTCAAACTCGATATCGTCCTCGATCTCGTCGCTCGGATTGAGCAGCTCGTCCAGGCTCACGCCATAGAGTTTGGCGAGCGAGATTAGGTTCTCGGTATCGGGCGAGCTCTCCGCGCGCTCCCATTTACTGACTGCCTGGCGCGACAGCCCCAGCTTTCGCGCCAGCCCTTCTTGGCTAAAACCCTTGCTGCGACGAAGGTCGGCGAGCCGCTGCGCAGTTTCTACATTCATGGTTCCTCCTATGTGATGCCAGCCGTGCCGCCGGACCGTTTTTGTTCTTAAGGCGCCTTGCACAGTTAAAAATCTATCCGCCACCGCCAAAAGCATGCCACCTATTCTAGTGAGATTTTTGACAACCGGCGGTTGCGGGTGCATATGAGCTGCGGAAATGTGTCCAAACAAAGCAATGACCCACGGCTCGGTTGTCCCCGTTGCGGCGTTAACGGTAGTATGGTCGTACTGTTTATTCCGCACCGCCAACGGAGGGAGTTCCGCGCCGTGAACCGCGATTTCGCCTCATCGCTCATCCAGCTCAACAATACGTTCTATCGCGAGCACTCCGCCTCCTTTTCCGATACGCGCCAGGCCCCGTGGCCCGGCTGGGTGCGCACCATGGACATTGCGCTCGAACAGCTCGACGTCGCCACGATCGAGCATCCCGTCCGCGTCTTCGACCTCGCCTGCGGCAACATGCGATTCGAGAACTTTGCTGCCGGCGGCGCACTTGCCGCCAAGGGCGTCGATGGCGCAAACCCCTCGGCAGACGCCAGCTGCCCGTTTGAGTTCTATGGCGTCGACTCGTGCCAAGACCTGGCCATCGATGCACGCGGTCACGCCCTGCGCATTCCCAACCTGCACTTCCAGGAACTCGATGTGCTCGACGCCCTTATGAAGCTCAACCCCGCCGAGACGCCCGACGTGCTTTTCGACGCCCCGCTCGCCGACATCTCGGTCTGCTTTGGCTTTATGCACCACGTGCCGTCGTGCGAGTATCGCGTACGCGTGCTCGACGCCCTGGTGCGTCAGACGCGCCCAGGTGGCATCATCGCCATCAGCTTTTGGGAGTTTATGAACGACAAGCGCATGGCGCGCAAGGCCGTTCGTGCCGAGGCCCGCGCCGAGCTCACCCCGCCGTTTGAGGATTACGATTCGGCGCAGTTTGAAGCCGGCGACCACCTCATCGGCTGGCAAAACGACCGCCACGCCTACCGCTATTGCCATCACTTTGACGATCAGCAGATCACCGACCTGGTGCGCGGCGTCCGCACGTTCTACAAGAGCGGCGAGGTCCCCGTGCGCGAGCTTGAGCGTTTCCATGCTGACGGTCGCAGCGGCGAGCTCAACCGCTATGTGATTCTCAAGCGCCTGTAGGTATCGGCGACTCGCCGCCGAACCGCACCGCATCTTTCGGGCAAACTATGCCCACCCTTTTTCAACCCATTGACGGAACGCGCAGCTACGCGTTCCATATTTATGACCAAGGAGCCTCATGGGAGCCGTCCACGTTCGCACGCCTAAGAACTTTGTGCTCGAGGAGCGCCTGGAGCGCTACGCCGATGCGATTGAGACGAACCCCGAGGCTTATGCCGGAGATTGGCGCAAGGCCTGTGCGCCGGTTGGTGGCTCGTCCTTCACCCGCCTTCATCTAGATCTGGGCTGTGGCAAAGGCACCTATCTGGTTGAGCGAGCTCACCGTGAACCCGACACCCTCTTTATCGGCATGGACCAGGAGCCCATCTGTATCGCCTATGCCGCACAGAAAATCTGCGAGCAGGAGCTGCCCAACGCACTCGTCCTGCCCCGAGGTGCCAAATCGCTGCCGCAGCTGTTTGCCGCAGGCGAGCTCGATGCCATCACCATCAACTTTCCCACGCCGCAGCCCAAGGCCAAATACGCCAAAAAACGACTCGTCCATGTCGACCATCTGATGCTCTACCGCTCGCTCTTTGCAGCCGGCGCTACCGTCACGCTGCGAACCGATAGCAAGCCATTGCGCGACTACGCCCTGGGGCAGTTTGCCGCGGCCGGCTACGACACGCTTTGGGTTAGTGACGACGTCCGCCGCGACCATCCCGAGCACCCCGAGACCGAATATGAATGCCGCACGCGCGAGATGGGTGCCGTCGTCTATGGCATTTGCGCCACGCCCGGCGCGCAGCCCAGCGATGAACAGCTCGCGGCGGGCCGCGCGCAGGAGCAAAGCCTTGCCTGCTACCTGCCCGAAAACCTCGATGAGCTCACCTATGTACCTCTGGGCATGGAAGAAGCCGTCGAGAACTTTAGAAACCGCGCCCGCAAAGGCAAGAAGCGCCTGCCGCAAGAGTCCTAGGGGCTTCTGATGGTCGCGGCGTCGACAAACAAGCGCAAATAGGCGCCAGCGAACGGCCCTCAAACCTAAGTGAGTAGACTTTTTTGCAATAGCCAAGCACAGCCCGCATAGCGAAAAGTAAAACCGACGCTCCTATAAGTTGTCAAGAGGCAGTTTGCGGGAGCGTTCTCTC
>CALLFD010000124.1 GCA_937997605.1 uncultured Collinsella sp.
GAGAGCTCATGGCTTCTTCTGATGCAACACAACGAGCAGTCCTTGCCGGACTTTCGTGCGGGATCGGCCTTGCCGCTCCCGTGGTTATGTATGCCGCGACGCTGCCGTTTTCGTCTGTGAACGAGACGGTCGTGGCGGGTGCGGTTCCCTTCGCCGTGGGCGCGGTGGCGGGCGTGGGCATCTATGCCGCCTCGCTGGGTATCTCCGAGTATCGTGCGCAGCGTGAAGAGCGTCTGTTCCAGCCCGATGCCATGGGCGGTGCCGCCAATCTCAATCAGCATCAAAGCGAGTTCAAGACCGCCTCGATTCCAGCTCAGCAGCAGGATGCGACTCCTTACGCTGCGGCTTCTGATTCTCAGGCTCAGGCGGAGCAGTCTACCTCGGCATTCCTTTCCGGCCTGACTGGTGCGTTCCAGCGCCGTCATGCCGATGATGGTGTCCCTACCATCGCTCGAGCCGCAGATGCTATGGACGAGGACGAGGCTTGGTCCATGATCGACAGTATGCTTGACGACGATTCGCCGGTGAGCTGCGACCCTGCACACTCGCGCGACGTCTATCAAGTCGCCATCGACGAGCTCACCAACGGCGGGCAGACCGACTCCTTCAATCGCGACGACATCGCCGCCGCGGCACGCGCCGTGTCTGGCTCCCAGGCCGCCCCTGCGGGCAGCACGGCGGCTTTCGTGGCACTCGTCGCCAACGCGGCAGCCAATAACGCCTACAGCGCTACCTCGGCGGACGCGAACGCTTCTGCCGACAATTCGTACGTTGATGAAGCCATGGCCGCGGACGAGGAGGCCGTTGCCGCCCGCCGTGCCGCCGAAAGCTCGCTGTGGGGCGCTCCTGCCCAGCAGCAGGCGGCTGAGGCTGCGCCGTACAATGTAAACCTCGCCAGCATGCCTATCATCTCCGGTGCCGCGGATATCGATTTCGATGACCTCGATGAGCCTGCAGCCATCACCGCATCGATTGATGCCCAAGATCGCATCGACACCGGCGACCTTCCGGATGCCTCACTCGAGGTTGATGTCCCCATGGCTGATTACTCGGGCCACGAGGACATGTGGGCCGCCGCCACCGCGATTCTGGATGAGATTGACGAGCCTGCTCCTGTTGCAGCCCCCGCTCCCGTCGCTGCCCCTCAGCCTGCTGCCCCCGCCTATGTCGGCCGCCACAGTTCCGTGCTTCCCGAGGATACCGCGCGTATCTCGCGCGAGGGTATCGAGCACGCCGAGGCTATCGCTGCCGGCGTTATGGAAAACCGCCGCCATGAGCGCGTCAATCAGATTCTCGAGGAAGAGATCAACCGTCTGCAGTCTGCGGCCGTCAAGCGCACGGGCCGTGCCTATCTGAGCGTTATCGAGGGCGGTACCGCCAGCTTTACGCCGCTGCGTGCGGAGGCATAATTGCCGCATGGTTAAGGTCGATCGAAAATGGGCGCTTGCCGCCTGCGCCATGGTACTCCTCATTTGGGGCAATTCGCTGGTTCCCGGTACAGGCTCTGGTTCGTTGAGTCTTTCGATCATGGAATCCATTCGCGGCTTTTTGCAGGCTCTGGGGCTTCCATACGATTGGGTGACCAACTTCGTCGTGCGCAAGTGCGCTCATTTTACCGAGTACATGGTGCTTGGCATTTTGGCGACGCACGCCTTTGACCTCGAAGGCCGGCGCACGTTTGATGTGTTGCTGCCCACGGCGGTGTTCTTGCTACTCGTTCCCTCTATCGACGAGACGATCCAGCTTTTTGTGCCCGGTCGCGCCGGCATGATTACCGATGTGATGATTGACTGCTGCGGGGCGACGACAGGCGTCGTGCTCCGATACTCTTACGTTCGCTGATGTACACCAAAAAGGCCGCCTAGGACGTTTTGCTTGGTCCTAGGCGGCCTTGTGCGTTTGAGGGCTCCTGCGGGTCGTGACGGCGTTGTCCGGGCGTTTTGCGAGTTTGGCTACGCCGCGCCCCGTTGAGGTGTCCTTTACTGGAGCGCCTGTGCGCCCAGGGCCAGGCAGCCCATGATGCCCTGCTTGCCCTCAAGGCTATTGTTGACGATGTAGGTGTCGATATCGTTGACCTCGGGCGTGACGATGTAGCCGTTGAGCATCTCGGCACACTTTTTGCGTGCGAGCGGCACGATAGGGGTGTGGTCGGCCACACCGCCGCCGATGATGATCTTCTGCGGCGCGTAGCACAGCGTGTAGGTCATGAGCGCCTGTGCCAGATAGCCCGCGAGCAGGTCCATGGCCTCCGGGTCATCGGCCATGTCTCCGGCGCTCTTGCCATCCCAGCGCTTTTTAACGCCGGGGCCGGCGATGAGGCCCTCGAGGCAGTTGTCGTGGAAGGGGCAAGCGCTATGCTCGCCGATGGTGTCGCGCGGGTCGCGCGTGACCAGGATGTGACCGGCCTCGGGATGCATCATGCCGTGCACGAGTTGGCCGCCCGAGAGCACACCGGCGCCCACGCCGGTGCCGATGGTCAGATACACCACGTCAGTGAGGCCCTGGGCGCAACCAAAGGTGACCTCGCCCAGGCAGGCGACGTTGACATCGGTGTCGTAGCCACAGGGAATATTGAGCTCGTTTTGGATGGTGCCCAGCAGGTCAAAGTAGCGCCATGCCGTTTTGGGCGTCTCCAGGATCTTGCCGTATTGGGGCGAGGCAGGGTTAACTGCGGTGGGGCCAAAGGCGCCGATGCCCAGCGCGGCGATGCCCTTATCGGCAAACCATGCGTTGACGGTCTCAACGGTCTCCTGCGGGGTCGTGGTCGCGATCTGCTCACGCTCCAGGACCGTACCGTCTGCATAGCCCGTGGCGCAGACCATCTTGGTGCCGCCGGCCTCGAGCGCTCCGATAAGCTGCTGTTCTGCCATAGTATTCCTCTCTCTGGGACGAGTTGCTCCGTGACTAAAGTATAGAGCTCTAAACCATTTAAGAAAGCGCTATAAAAAGAAGCCTCGCAACACGGCGGGCGGTGCGAGGCTTCTTTGGTTGCTTTAGTTGCCGGGCCGTCCTTACCCGCGCGGCTTGATTTTATCACGTAGCGACTTGAGGTTCTCCAGCGCCGCGTTAAGCGTCTCGTCTCGCTTGGCAAAGTGGAAACGAATCAGATGGTTGACGGGCTCGCGGAAGAAGCTCGAGCCGGGCACGGCGCCCACGCCCACCTTAGACGCGAGGTCCTCGCAGAATTCGAGGTCGCTGTCATAGCCAAACTCAGAGATGTCCATCATGACGTAGTAGGCGCCCTGCGGTACGTTATGCTCAAGACCGATGCTATCGAGTCCCTGGCAGAACAGGTCGCGTTTGGCGGTGTAGAGGTCGAGGACCTCCTGGTAATAGCTGTCGTCGAAGTTGAGGGCGGTGACGACAGCTTCCTGCAGGGGAGCGGCGGCACCCACGGTGAGGAAGTCGTGGACCTTTTTGATGCGCTCGGTGATTTCGGCAGGGGCGATAGTGTAGCCCAGACGCCAGCCGGTGATGGAGTAGGTCTTGGACAGCGAGCTGCAGCTGATGGTGCGCTCAAACATGCCGGGCAGCGTGGCCATATAGACGTGCTCGTGGGGCGCGTAGACGATGTGCTCGTAGACCTCGTCGGTGATGCAGTAGGTGTCGTACTTTTTGCAGAGGTCGGCGATAAAGGTGAGCTCATCGCGTGTAAAGACCTTGCCGCAGGGGTTGGAAGGGTTGCACAGGACGATGGCCTTGGGGTCGTTGTCGCGGAAGGCCGCCTCGAGTGTCTCGCGGTCAAAGTCGAATGTGGGCGGGTTGAGCGGCACGTAGATGGGCTCGGCACCCGAAAGGATCGTGTCGGCGCCGTAGTTCTCGTAGAACGGCGAGAAGATGACGACCTTGTCGCCGGGGTTGGTGACCGTCATCATGGCGGCCATCATGGCCTCGGTAGAGCCGCAGGTGACTACGATATTCTCGTTGGGGTTCACCGGCATGCCCATAAAGTGCTCCTGTTTGGCGGCGAGCGCCTCGCGCATGGCCTGGGAGCCCCAGGTGATGGAGTACTGGTGATAGAGCGGCTTGGGATCGGCGGCGATGGTGCTCAGGCTGTTGAGCAGCTGCGCCGGGGGATCGAAGTCAGGGAAGCCCTGCGAGAGATTGACAGCGCCATACTTATTGGAGATGCGTGTCATGCGGCGGATGACCGAATCGGTAAACGTTGCCGTGCGGTTGGATAGTTCTTTCATGCCGGTCCTTTCGAGCATTTGCAGTGGGGCAAGTTTACTCCTATGGAACCGGTAGGATTTGCCCGAAATGGATCTAAAAAACTCTTTTCAAAATTCTTGAAAATTGGGGCTTGCATCGCATGGCGTTCCTTGCAATAATAGTCGAGCGCGAAGCGCACAGGACACGGTGGGTGTAGCTCAGTTGGCTAGAGCGACGGGTTGTGGTCCCGTAGGTCGAGGGTTCGAGTCCCTTTACCCACCCCAGTTCTTGCTTCGTGTTGATATCGGGTCGTTAGCTCAGTTGGTAGAGCAGGGGACTCTTAATCCCAAGGTCCAGGGTT
>CALLFD010000125.1 GCA_937997605.1 uncultured Collinsella sp.
GAATAAACCAGCCAGAGAGATTAACGCCGAGTATCCTCTCCATCACTGCCCCCTTCGGATCGTGCAGGCCGAGCCTGCATCGTATTGCATAGGAAAAGTATCGTTTTGAGTATACCCGCGCGTGCGGACAGACGACCGAACGGTCTGTAAAGTGGCGCAAAAGCGGGAGGAATGTCTGAGCGGGCGGGCCCGAGATGTGCACGCACGTCGGAAGTAAGCGCCGGAAAGCGCGTCCCGTTTTTCGCAAAAGACTGGGATGCATTTTCCGCGGGTCCACATAAAAGAAAAGGACCCCTTTGCAGAGGTCCTAGTCAATTCAAGGTGGCGGGGAAGGGAATCGAACCCCTGACACGAGGATTTTCAGTCCTCTGCTCTACCAACTGAGCTACCCAGCCATTTGAGTTGTGCCTTGTTTCAAGGCTTGATTAGTATAACCAAGGACGCGCTCCGGTCAACCGAGAATTTGAAAAAAGTTTTTGAGCACGGCGCCAGCCACAAGGCCGACCCTATAGAACAGCACGTTAGAGACATCAACCCACCGCAAGAAGTTTTTCGCTCAAGGCTGCACGGGCAAACTCACTTGGCGTCATTCCTTCAGCCGCCGCCCGACGACGAATCGCCTCCTTCATCCCTAGGGGAATCTTGACCGATAGCGTTGCCGTCCCTTCGCTTGAGAGTGGAGGCCGCCCGTGCACGATTCCCCCAACGGTATGCTCGCCGTCCGGAAACTCGCCATGCTCGTACGCCTCGCACCACGTGTCAATCATTTCATCCGTTACAACCTGACCATTGGCAGCCGTATACGCCTTGCTCATCATCGACCCCTCTGCCGAGCTCGCTCGATCTCTTGCCAGAATTTCTCCTCCATCTTACCCAATTTCGTATGACGAAAGTCCGCTGTCGCCAATTCTTACGCCGGCACTTGTTGAAAGGCGGGAGGTGTAGCGAGGATTGAAGGGCGTTCCAGCACCGCCCAGGCACCGGGACAGGAACACATGCGCCAAGGACGGACGTTTTCGTAGCATGCGAGGATGCTGCCGTTGCGGTCGATAAAAGCAATGTCGATGGGGTAGGCCATAAAGCAGGTGTGGACCGAAGAGCAGCGTGGAAACGCCATGACGAGCGGCAACCCGTTGGCGGCAATCGGAGACCGTCCCAGCATGCCGCGCAGGCGCACGGCAAACGACTCCGCCACCACAAACTCGGCAGGCGTCCAACCCAGCCTGTTGAGCGCCCGCGCGTAGGCAATGTAGGATGAGGCCGCGGTCACATAACCACCCCCGGACGCCACGGATCGACCGTCACTGCGCGCTCGTGCGACAACTTTGCCGGTGCCCCCAGCGAAACGCCGGCGATGCTGAGCGAGCTCGGCCACGGCTCGTAGCGCATAGTACAGGTATAGGTCCTAAGCGTGCCGGAGAGCGAAAGCAAACCGCCATCCGATGTCGTCGCACCCTGCTCGCTCGAGACCTCAATCTGCAAGTCATAGCCTTCCATGGCATGTTGGATCTGAGCCTGAACGGTCGCGGAGGCATCGATGGAGCTGTCATCGCCCTCCCCGCTCGGCGCCACGGTATGCGCTAGCACGATATCGGGCACCACGCGATCGAAGCGCGCGACCGCGTCGGCAAAGACCATGACGTTGTACACGATAAGCGCCAGAACCAGCAGGACGGGCGTGACCACGGCCATCTCGACCGTCGCCTGGGCGCGCTCCTCGCACAGGCGCGTGCGGATGCCCATTACGACCCACCGCCCAGGGCACCCGCCAGTGTGGCGACATCGACGGTAAGTGGGATGGAACCGCCGCCGGGCAGCGGAATCTCCGCAAGCGTGAACACCGTGCCGCTGATGGTGCGCTCGACTTGATATTCCAGCGCCTCGCAAAGCGCCTTGGGATCGGTCACGCCCAACGGAATACTTCGTAGCTTGTCCTGCGCATTAGAAAGACCTGTGATGTCAGACCCCGGGCTCTTGATGACGTTGGCGGTGTCGGTCAGCACCGGCTTTCGTAGGCGCAAGTCGCACGGCTCCAAGCCCAGCGCCGCCACGGACGCCGAAACGGTATCGCCGAGCCACGATGCAATGGAGCCCAGCGCGCCACTGCCCCCTCCCAAGCCATCGATCATCTCATCCATAAGCTCGTCGGCCGAGCCCTGGATGTCTCCGTATCCCACAAGCAGCCGTCCCCAAACATCCATGACGCCATCGAGTACGCCGGCAACGCCACCCGAACGCTCCTCCAACGTCGAGAAAAACCGCGAGAGAACGTTGTTCTGCGCCGTCGCGTCATCGGGTGCCAGCACCGCAGCAGAGATCGCGCCGCGCTCGCCAAGTCTGACTGTCGTGTTAAACGAAGAGTTGAGCTCATCGGGGCTCGAGATGGCGCCCGAAACCGCAAGGGCGACCACGCCGTTGCGACCGGGCGGAGCGATACGCGGGCGCTCGCCCGAAAGCGCTTTAATGGCCTCGTCAAACGCATTGCCCGCACGGTCAGCCTCGTCCTCGGTCTGGCGCATGAGCTCAAGCTCTTTGTTGCGGCATTCGACGTAGTCTTCCAGAGCGTCTTTGAATCGATCAAAGTGGTACTCGAAGCCGTTTTCGATAGAAGTCGAAGGAGCCGCAACGGCACCGAGCGACGAAACACCAAAATGGCATCTATTGCATTTGTCCTGCCCGTCATAATCAGCAACCGAGGCTAGCCCGTATGGCGCCCCCTTCTTATAGTTGGGGCAGCTCGTTCCATAATGCAGATACGTTTTGCCATCGTTGGTACTGGTTGGCCACGCCGCATCGGTATAGAGCTCCGTCGCTCGCACCTCGTCAGTGTTGCGCGGCAACAGCGGAATATAGGAAGCGACTTCATCTCCGCCCTCGGTCACATATGCACGATTGACCTCTGTACTCGCATAGGTGTAAAACGCCTTGCGCGCCGCCGACTCCGCCTTCATCTCGACGCTTGAACCCTGCGGTTTTTCGTCTGCCAGACGCTGACGGTAGTAAGCTTTTGCGCGGTCGAGCGCCACCTGTGGCTCCCACGTAACGCTCGAGGCATAATGCGGGTTCTGCTCACCTGAGAGCTTTGCCAAGCTCCCCGCGCGTTCCCACATACATGAACAGCTGCCAATCGCGTTCTCGTCCGATCCACCGCAGTCGGCAAGCCAGGCGCGTTCCTTGGCCTTTGACGTTTTCTCAGACGCTTTCTGCAGTTCCTTGGCGGCATAGTCAAGGTCTTTTGAGGCGCTCTCGACGGCATCGGTCGAGATCTCGGACCCCTCGAGCGCAACGAAATCCGACTCGGACGTCCTGGGCACGGCGAGCGCCGTACCGGTATAGGTCGCACCCTCGGTTTCCTGCGCCGAAACCGCCTGCGTAGCTCGCGCGGCAACCAGATACGGTAGAGCCGTCTCGATTTTCTGCAGGCCCTCAGATGCACTCTTGGCAAACTTGTTGCGCGTTTTAATGATCTCGATTCCTGTGTCGACCATATCGCCCGCGGCAAGCTCGGCACCCGGGATGAGGATGGCGACCAGGCCGGTGCCGATCGTGGCAAACCCCGCCAGGCCCAAACTCAAAATGCTCGCATCCACCACCG
>CALLFD010000126.1 GCA_937997605.1 uncultured Collinsella sp.
GCTCAATCTGCTCCGGGCCCACCTTGAGCGCATCGCCCATGATAAAGCGGAAGTTGGCATAGTCGGCGGCGTGGGCGTCAAGCACCGGCTCAAGCTCGGGATCGGCCTCGATCGACGTAACGCACGCCGCCTCCTGCAGCAACGCAAGTGTCAACGTGCCGCAACCCGGACCCACCTCGAGTACGCGCTCGTCACCTGCAAGCTCGGCAAGCTCGCAGATACGCTCGATCACATGATTGTCGATTAGAAAGTTCTGGCCCAGGCGATGCTTAGTCGCAAGGCCAAACTCCTCTAGCAGCTCCCTGGTGGCCGTGGGGTTTGCCAAAGGCGAAGTTGTCATGGTTGCCTCCTTAGCATGATGGCGGCGTCTTGAAACAAAAGGGCATGGACCGTAGCGGCCATGCCCTTACAGCTAAACAGCAAATTGCCGATATGGCGCTCGCGCGGTCTCTACGCCAGACGCGGGAACAGCGGATCGCCCTTCTCGACGGGCTGACCACCAGCAAGCAGGCCCCAAGCGCAAATGCCCTTGAGGTCGTCGCTCGCGGCCTCGTCCTCGCAGGACAGGCGGCGCAGAGCCTCGGCAGAAGTCTGGGGCATGAGCGGCATCAGCAGGTGAGCGGCAATGCGGATGGCCTCGAGCAGGTTGTAGATCACAAACGCCAGCTCGTCAGCCTTGGCCTCGTCCTTGGCAAGTGCCCAAGGCTCGGAGTCCTCGATGTAGTGGTTGGCGGCGTGGATGAGCTCCATGACCTCATCCTTGGCTCCGCCGTAATCGAGCACGTCCATCTTGGCCATGTAGCGCTCGACCAAACCGTCGGCGATCTTTGCCAGCGGGTTGTCAAACGCGTCGAACGATGCGGGCTTGGCGGGCGCGCAACCGTCAAAATACTTGCCGCTCATGTTGAGCGAACGCGAAATGAGGTTGCCCCAGCTGTTGGCCAGGTCGGCGTTGTAGACCTGCTCCATGCGGTCGAAGCTGATGGCACCGTCGGTGCCGGGGACGACGTCGGTCATAAAGTAGTAGCGATAGCCCTCGACGCCCAGCATGTCGATAACGTCCTGCGGAGCGATGGCGTTGCCGCGGCTCTTGGACATCTTCTCGGCCTTGCCGGTCTCGGCATTGCGCACGGTCAGGAAGCCGTGGGCAAAGACGTGCTCGGGCAGGGCCTCGCCGATGGCCATGAGCATAGCAGGCCAAATGACGCAGTGGAAGCGGATGATGTCCTTACCCACGATGTGGAACTGCGCGGGCCAGCGATAGGCCAGCTCGGCACGCGCGTCGTCGGTGTCGACACCGTAGCCGACGGCCGTCATATAGTTGAGCAGCGCATCGAACCACACGTAGGTCACGTGACCCTCGTCAAACGGGACCTGAATGCCCCAGTCAAAGCTCGTACGGCTCACGGAAAGGTCGTTAAGGCCGCCCTCGACAAAGCTGCGAACCTCGTTCATGCGGAACGCAGGCTCGACAAAGTCGGGGTGCTCGTCATAGAGCTTGAGCAGCTTGTCCTGGAAGGCGGAAAGCTTAAAGAAGTAGGACTCCTCCTGCACGCGCTCAAGCGGACGGTGGCAGTCGGGGCACAGGTGCTGGCCGACGCTGCCGTACTCTTCGTCGCCCTTCTGGACCTGCGTATCGGTAAAGTAGGTCTCGTCAGGCACGCAATACCAGCCGTCGTAGCTGCCCTTATACAGGTAGCCGGACTCCTTCATGCGCTCCCACAGGTACTGCACGGCATGATGCTGGCGCGGCTCGGTGGTGCGGATGAAGTCATCATTGGAAATCTCGAGCTTGCTCCAAAGCTCCTTGAAGTGCGGAGCCTGGCTATCGGTCCACTCCTGCGGCGTCATGTTGTGCTTGGCTGCGGCCTCGGCGACCTTCTCGCCATGCTCGTCCATGCCGGTCAGGAACTTGACGTTATAGCCAGCGGAACGGCGATAGCGAGCCTGAACGTCGGCGATGATGGTGGAATAAGCCGTGCCCAGGTGCGGATCGGCGTTGACGTAGTAGATGGGCGTCGTGATAAAGAACGAAGGCTTGCTTTGATCCATGGGGTTTGTCCTCCAGTAAAACGTTGCATACAGAGGATGATTCTAGCGCAAGGGCTGGATATCCTCCATCTATTGCATATCGAGCACCATGGCATAGACATCGCGCTTGCGGCGCGAATACTTCTGAGACAGGCGCTTGGCCACCGCAGACGCGGGCTCCCCCTCCTCGAGCGCGGCGCGGATATCCTCGCGCAGGGCCTCGTCGGGATCCGCT
>CALLFD010000127.1 GCA_937997605.1 uncultured Collinsella sp.
ACGGTCTGGTCATCTTCCTTTCCTATCCTGGCCTGCACGCCAAGTGGAACCACGTGCCCGAGCACTGGCTGTGGGAGCACGGTCATCGCTCGCTCGCCCGCGTGCTCTCGCAAATCACCCGCCACATCACCGGCGTCGAGATTCATCCCGCCGCACAGATCGGCAAGCACTTCTTTATCGACCACGCCATGGGCGTCGTCATCGGCGAAACCACCATCGTGGGCGACAACTGCGTGCTCTACCAGGGCGTCACGCTCGGCGGCACCGGCAACGAGACCGGCAAGCGCCACCCCACCCTAGGCAACAACGTCACCGTGGGCACGGGCGCCAAGGTGCTCGGCAACATCCGCATCGGCAACAACGTCAAGATCGGCGGCAACTCGGTCGTCGTTAAGGACGTCCCCGACAACTGCACCGTCGTGGGCGTGCCGGGACGCATCATCAAGCGCAACGGCTGCCGCGTGTTCGAGGAGAGTTTCGACGCCAAGCAGCATCGCGAGTACATGCCCGATGACGCCGCCGAGCAGAGTGCCCTCAACCGCCAAGGCATCACCGAGAACGCCCGCCGCGTCAAAGAACTCGAGCGAGAGGTGGCCGAGCTCAAAGCCCTCGTCGCCAAGCTCGTGGACGAGCGTTAGGAACGCAAGCGGCACAAAACGACATCGGCACCGACGCAAAAGGCGCGCCAGGGAATCAATCCCCGGCGCGCCATTCCTTTTGATGTGACAAAGGGACTGTCCCTTTGTCACATTATGCGAACTGACTCAGATAGAGGTCGGCATAAGCGCCCTCGGCTGCGAGCAGCTCCTTATGCGTGCCCTGCTCGATAATGTTGCCGTGGTCCATGACCAAGATCAGGTCGGCGTCCACGATCGTCGACAGGCGATGCGCGATCACAAAGCTCGTGCGCCCGCGCATAAGCGCGTCCATGGCACGGCCGATAGCAAGCTCGGTACGCGTGTCCACGCTCGACGTCGCCTCGTCCAGGATTAGAATCGCCGGGTTGTTGAGCAGCACGCGTGCGATGGTCAGCAGCTGACGCTGGCCCTGGCTGATGCTTTCGGCATCGTTGGCCACGCGCGTGTCGTAGCCCTGCGGCATGGTGCGCACGAAGAAGTCGACCTGCGCGGCACGAGCGGCGGCCACAATTTCGTCGCGCGTTGCCTCGGGGCAGCCGTAGGCGATGTTTTCGGCAATCGTGCCATCGAACAGCCAGGCGTCCTGCAGCACCATGCCAAACTGCTGCCGTAGCTCGCCGCGGTCCATGCGGCTCGTATCCACGCCGTCGAGCGTAATACGCCCGCCGTCAATCTCGTAGAAGCGCATGAGCAGGTTGATGAGCGTCGTCTTGCCCGCGCCCGTGGTTCCCACCACGGCAATCTTCTGGCCCGGCTCGGCGGTAAACGACACGTCGCGCATGAGCGGCTTGTCGGGCGCGTAGCCAAAGCGCACATGCTCAAAGGCGACGTGGCCCTCCGCACGACCCGGCAGCTTGGCGGCCTCGCCCGACTGCGGATCGGCCTCCATCTCGGGTTCATCGAGCAGGTCGAACACGCGCTCCGCACTCGCCAGCGCGCTCTGCAGCGAGTTGAAGGTAAACGACAACTGCGTCATGGGCTCGGACGCCTCGTAGATAAACTGGAAGAACGCCTGGAACACGCCGACGGTCATGTGACCGGCAACCAGCATGCTGCAGCCCACAAGCGCAATAACGATCTGCGCCAAACGGCCGATAAAGCGCACCGCGGGGCCGACGGCGTTAATCATAAAATCGGCCTTGGCACTCACGCGTGCCAGCTCGCCCGAGGCCTGGTGCACCTCGGCAGAACTTTGGCGTTCGCGGTTAAACGCGCGGATCACCAGACGGCCCGAATAGCCTTCCTCGACCG
>CALLFD010000128.1 GCA_937997605.1 uncultured Collinsella sp.
GGCTCTGTTAGACCAACATTGACATATAGGTGATGCCACGGTGGTATAATAGCCGTAAGCACTACGGCATTGGAGTATCGTGAACGCCGAAGACCTGGTCATCATCTTCAAAAAGAACATGGCGAACCTCAGCAAAACCGAGCGCCGCCGCGCAATCGAATCCGTCAGGGACGTGATACGCGCGGCGATGTTCGATGATGCGGTCGGCTCCACCTATGAAGTTGAATGCTGCCCGCGCTGCGGGTCCATTGCGATCGTGAAGAAGGGCAAATCAAAGAATGGCGAGCAGCGCTACCTCTGCCGAGACTGTGGCAGGACCTTCGGTATGGGCAGCGAGCGCATCTTGGGGACGAGCAAGCTCCCGAAGGAGACCTGGATGGCCTATGCCGAGTGCTTCGTTCTCATGCTGCCCCTGCGCGAATGTGCGAGGCGCTGCCATGTTTGCCTCAAGACCGCCTACACCATGCGCCATAGATTGATTGAGTGCCTTTCAGCCTACTCGCCCTCGTTCAAGGTCGAGCGGGGCTGTGGCTGCGAACTCGATGAGACCTATTTCCCCGAGTCGTTCAAGGGCAACCATACGAAGGGGTCGTTCATGATGCCGCGGGCCTCTCGGCATCGCGGCAAGCAGGTGCACAAGCGCGGCCTGTCGCGCGAGCAGATCTGCGTCATGACCGGCGTGAACGACTCGAACGAGACGTTTTTCGAGGTCTCGGGGCGGGGCGTCTTGTCAAGGAAACGCGCCATGGACGTGCTGAGGGGCCGCGTCATGTCCGGCTCGGTCGTGGCGACGGACAAGGCATCCGCCTATGTCGACGTCCTCGCCGAGCTTGAGGTCGCCGCACACGCGGCATACGATTCCAAGGACCGCTCCGAGGGGACCATCAACCGGATTAACACCGTCCATTCGCTCCTCAATGCCTTCATGGAGCCGTTTAAGGGCGTGTCAACGAAGCATCTCGATGCTTACCTCGCTTGGTTTAAGTGGTGCCGAACCTTCATGGCGGCCGACTCCGGCACTGCCGAGCGCACGGTCGCGCGACAGCTTGCGAACGGCGTATGCAGGAGCCGTATCCGCGACATGTTCAACGTCCTGCCGCCCTATATGGACTACTGGGTCGCATCCGCCGCATAGAGACGATAAAATAGTTGCACCGTGATATACGAGGAAAGGTGCAACCATGCCGTCGAACATACCGGCCACGACGATCCGCATCGAACCGGAGGTCAAGAAAGAGGCCACAGTCATCCTGGACGAGCTCGGGCTGTCCATGTCCACCGCCGTCAATGCGTTTCTCAGGGCGCTCGTCCGCGAGGGCGGGATGCCATTCGAAATGAAGGTCGTAGCGAAGCGGAGTGAGGAATAGCCGTGGCGGAGCAAGTCCGAGAGAAAGCAGATGGGAGCTTTGCGCCTATGGAGATGATCCTCGACGGGTCATGTGATTTGCTTGAATATTACGGCGATTCGCCTGAAGTGGCTGGGATGGTCTTGCCCGGTGATGTCAGGAAAACCCTTGAGCTGTTAGACGATCAGTCCGTGCAGTGCGTCGTAACATCCCCTCCTTATTGGAGTTTGCGAGACTACGGTATCGATGGGCAAATAGGACTAACCGAATCGATGTACTCCTATATCGAGGAACTCAACGCTGTCTTTTTACAAGTTAAACGTGTTTTGAGGGACGATGGCACGCTCTGGCTGAATATCGGAGATTCATATACGTCAGGCAACCGCGGTTGGCGAGCCCCGGATAAGAAAAATCCTGCAAGAGCAATGTCGAAAAGACCGAAAACACCTGCCGGTCTGAAGGAAAAAGAACTGATTGGCCTCCCGTGGAGGCTGGCTTTTGCCCTTCAGGAAAGCGGCTGGTATCTAAGGTCGGAAATTATATGGCAGAAGCCGAATGCTCAGCCCGAAAGTGTGCGAGATCGAGTAACAAGGGAACATGAACAGTTGTTTCTGCTTTCGAAGTCACCTAAATACAAGTACGACGTTGAGGCGGTTAAAGGCCCCAACGGAAGGCGCCTTCGTGATGTATGGACGATAAAGACTAGACCGAATCCATATGCACGTGGACATTTTGCTACGTTTCCGGAGGAGCTTGTCGAAAGGTGCCTAAAAATAGCCACAAGCGAAGATGATGTGGTTCTAGACCCCTTTCTTGGATCGGGAACCACGGCGGCCGTTGCCTCAAAACTCGGTAGGAAATTTGTTGGCACTGAATTGAATCCAGACTACATTGAAATTGCCAATACCCGCCTACAACACTTGGGACTAAAGACGAAGCGGGTGACAAGATGACTTTCAACTTCAATATGCCGGCAGTAAACAGACAGGTTTTCGTAGCAGGCTATTTCGACAAATTCAAATCGG
Organism: uncultured Collinsella sp.; assembly: GCA_937997605.1. Classification (GTDB taxonomy): domain Bacteria; phylum Actinomycetota; class Coriobacteriia; order Coriobacteriales; family Coriobacteriaceae; genus Collinsella. Next base: position 2,372 of record CALLFD010000128.1, read on the forward strand.
GACACATGAGGGAAGCCTTGATTCAGGCCTGTCAAAACATAAGTCCGGTAGACCTTCGCAGGGAACTCGCGGAATACGCGCCCGAAAAGGGCTTGAAGCGGCTAATGGGAACCTCGATAAGAGATGAGGACGTTTTTGCAACTCCACTATTATTAAGGCAATCTCCGGGACTACTTGCTTACTATAGGATGCTACTTGGCTTCAGTCAGAAGCGCTTCTATGCAAGCAGTACCGGTCTAAGCAGATATAAGTGTCTCGAAGAGAGGCTGGTAATTCCTGCCGACTTGATAGACGGACTTCCGAGTTTATGCCTCGCTCTTAACGAGAGAGCTTGTGAACTCGTGCTCTCTCTGGACGAACCTGTACTTCAGGACGACATTAAACATCTTCCATTATTAACCTTTGGCGCACAAGCTGATGGTGCATGGCGTAACACCATTGGAATATCCGCAACATCTAAGGTCTACGGTGCAATAAAAGCCATCGTGCTGGAAAGCGGTGTAGGAATCAAAGAGGACGAAGGCTCTTTTACCTTTTACAACAAATCCTCCCGAGCTGTAACTGTCTCCTTTTCAGCCGATCCAGATGTAGTTATCAAAGAATCTGTAGGGTCTGGGGAAATTACAAAGGTCGCGATTGAAATTAAAGGAGGGCGAGATAGGGCCAACGTGCATAACCGAGCGGGAGAAGCAGAGAAAAGCCACCAAAAAGCGCTTAAGGCATCCGTTGGCGATTGCTGGACCGTCATAGATCTCTCGTTGAGCTCATTGGACCAGCTGAAAGTGGAATCACCCAGTACGAGACGGTGGATTGACCTGGGTGCTGTGGAATCACAAAACGGCCTCGGGTGGGACAAATTTAAGGATTTAGTAAAGGCTAGCTTGGGAATCTAAAATCCTTGGAAATGAAAACGGGGTGTGACCGATTTTGGTCACACCCCTTACAAAAATGTCAATGTTGGTCTAACAGAGCCT
>CALLFD010000129.1 GCA_937997605.1 uncultured Collinsella sp.
CCGCGCAGGCTGCCGTCGGCGGGCAGGCCCCAGCTGGCCAGCAGCTCCAGGCCCTCGGGCGAGTCAAAGACCTCATGCGCGCGGTGAATCCAGCACGAATCGACACCCAGTGCATAGGCGGCGTTGAGCAAGTTGCCCATGGCGAGCGAGCCGTCTTCCAGATGTGTGGGCACGCTGCGGTCAACCAGCACCACCACAACGGTCTTGGCGCCATAGAAGGGGTCGCTGTTGCTGCCCATGACCTGGGCGTTGAGCTGTGAGAGACGCTCGACGGTCGCGGGGTCGGTGACGGCGACAAACGTCACCGGCTGGCGGCCCATGCCGCTCGGTGCATATTGGCCGGCTTCGATAATACGTGCAAGCTTTTCGGCCTCGACGGGACGATCGCTGTAGTTGCGGCAGCTGCGGCGGTGAATGAGTGCTTCGATAGTCTCCATGGTGTCTCCTTGCGGTGGCGTTGCAGATGCCCCGTTCATACCCGTCGGGCTCAAACGATAGACGGTCAATTGCCCGGCCAAAAGGATAGATTCCAATTGGGAAAGTAGGTTTGCATAAAAGTACCTTCAGAATGTGACAAACAAATGGGATGGTTAAACGTTTTATCCCGTCTACCCTGCGGTTTTTTACCACTTGCCTAAATGACGAACGCATAACCTCTGATAAAGGTTTTACTAAAGGAGTACCAACGTTTATCAATGCGCCGTGGTGGCGCCGGGCCAGGAGGTAACATCATGTTCCAGGCTGGAGATGTCGTCGAGACCGATTTCGAAGGATTTCTGAAGCTGCTGCGTTCCAAGACGCGCGCTTTCGTGTCGATCAACGATCACGAGTACTACATCACGCACACCGATGGCTATTGGCGTGTTCAGGATTGCGAGGCCCTCAACGACAAGGGCCACTTTACTGACTGTTCTGAGTTGGTCAACACGGTCTGCGAGGTCGTCGAGCTGCCGTGGATTGCCGGCAAGAGCCTGCATGACAGCTTCTCGGGCGCTACGGTCTATGAGGCCGTCGCCGCTTAACAGGCAATAAAACCCGATTTTCATGTGACCGCTGGCGCCGCCCCCGCGCCGGCGGTCTTTTTCTGCCGATAGGCCATAAAAATGCACGCATTTGCGGAGAGCCTGTTGACGATAGTCAAAACTCGGACTAATCTAGAGACACATAATTGGTCAAAAATCGGACAATTGAATGGTGGGATAGATGAATAGTGCGGTTACGCTGGTCGACTTCGATCGGTTGCTCAATGGACTCGACCATATCTATTCGGAGTTCTCGCGCGCCTGCGGCCTTTCGGACTGCGCCTA
>CALLFD010000130.1 GCA_937997605.1 uncultured Collinsella sp.
ACGCCCACGCGGTTGCCGCCCACCCACAGCACCGCCACCTCGGCGATATTCATCAAAAAGAAGCTGGAGCTGTCGAGACCCACAAACAGGTGGTTGACCTTGATGGCATTGGCCGCGTAATCGCTAAACACCTCGTCCAGGCGCTGCTCCTCGTGGCGCTCCTTGTTAAATGCGCGGATGACGCGCACGCCCACGATGTTCTCGCGCAGCACCACGTTCATGCGGTCGATAAAGCTCTGCAGGCGCATAAAGATCGGCGCGGCGTTGGCAACGGTAAAGACCGCCGCCACCAGCACGATCGCAACCACCACGCCCAGCAGCGTACCCATGGCGGGATCGATGAACCAAGCAAAAATGATGCCTGCCACGGCCAAGAACGGCACCGGCAGCACCAGCTGAATCGTCTGAAGGACAGCTTGCTGAATCACGTTGATGTCGTTGAGCGAGCGCGTGATCATCGAACCCGTGCCAAAGCGCTCAAAGTCGCTGGCGGACAGCTCGAGCGACTTGTCGTACACGGCATTGCGGATATCGCAGGCCACGTTGGCGGCCAGGCGCGCCGAAAGATAGCAGCCCAGCACCGTGCCGCCGCTGGCCATGCCGGTCGCGATAAGCATGTACAGGCCGTTGCGTAATATATAGTCGACATCACCCGTGGTAATACCGGTGTTGACCATGTTCGCCAGCATCGTGGGAACCAACAGCGTACCGACGTTATCTATCAGCACCGCAAACAGCGTCACCGCAATCAGACCGCGGTACGGCCTCATAAACCTCATTAAGAGTCGCATGCGTCCCCCTCGCCCTTATCGTCAGTCTCGTTCTCGGCGGCCACTTGCCGTTTAAATGCCTCGCACTCTTCGTTAAGAACATGGGAGAACTTACCGACCAAGCGCATGATCTCGCACTGTTCCCACGGCTCGAGCGCCTCGAATGCCTGTTGCTCGGCTTTTTGCGCCGGCAACGCGTAGCGCTTGGCAAACCGCACGCCTTCTTCGGTCAGTCGTACAACCTTGTTTTTACGACTGCCCTCGGCAAACTCCAACGTCGCAAGCCCTCGCGCCCTAAGCGTTTTAATCGCCGAATTGATGGTCTGTTTGCTGTAGAACCATTCACTCGTCAGCCGACTCACGGCAACGCTTCCGCCCGCTGCACTCGTGTCGACGAGCATCCAGTAGGCGCAGTCCGAAAGGCCGCAGGCGCGCGAGAACTCCGAATAGATATGGTCGA
>CALLFD010000131.1 GCA_937997605.1 uncultured Collinsella sp.
GCAAAAAGTCTACTCACTTAGCTGGCAACTGCACCAAACGGCCGGGCAGAACGCCCATTTCCTGCATTTTCTCGCGCGCTGGCACCCCGCGCCGCCGCTACGCCATAATAGTTGGCGGACAATCGCGAGAGAAAGCAACCACATGGCACAGACCACGACAGATATCGCCGCCAGCACCGTCTCCGGCGCCGGAGCCGCCAGTTCATTCTCGGGCGGCACGGGAACCGAAGCCGAATTCGGCTCGCTCGGTGCGCTCTCCCCCACCTGGTGGGAGCCCGAGGACGGCAGCGAGCCCGAACCATGGCTCACGCCCGATCAAGCCTTCGAACGCTTCTTTGAATGGACAAGCGATCGCGGCATTGAGCTGTGGGATCACCAAGAAGAAGCCCTCATGGACCTGGCTGCCGGCGATCACGTCATTTTAGGCACACCGACCGGATCGGGTAAATCGCTCGTCGCGCTGGGCATGCTCTTTATGGGCATGGCGCAGGGCAAGCGCTGCTACTACACGGCTCCCATCAAGGCTCTGGTCAGCGAGAAGTTTTTCGACCTTGTGCAGGTGCTCGGCCGCGATAACGTAGGCATGATTACCGGAGACACGCATATCAACACCAAGGCACCCGTCATCTGCTGCACGGCAGAGATCCTTGCCAACGACGCACTGCGCGAGGGCGAAGATGCCGACGTGGGCTGCGTGGCCATGGACGAGTTCCACTACTTTGCCGACCCCGACCGCGGTTGGGCCTGGCAGGTGCCGCTGCTCACCCTGCCCCACACGCAGTTTATGCTCATGAGCGCCACGCTCGGCGATGTCACCGCGATCGCCGCCTCACTCGAGGAACACACCGGTGCTACCTGCGACTTGGTCGTCGATGCCCTGCGCCCCGTGCCGCTGAGCTACGACTACGTGACGACCTCGCTCGAGGGCACGGTCGAGCTCGCCATGCGCCGTGGCGAGGCCCCGCTCTATATCGTGCACTTTAGCCAGGATGCCGCCCTTGCGACGGCACAGTCGCTCGCCAATTTTGGCATCGCCAGCAAGGAGCAGCGCGAGGCCATCAAAGAAGCAGCAAAGGGAACGAGCTTCTCGACGGCCTTTGGTAAGATTCTCAAACGCCTGCTTGGATGCGGCGTCGGCGTGCACCATGCTGGCATGTTGCCGCGCTATCGCCTGCTGGTCGAGCGCTTGGCGCAGCAGGGCCTGCTGCCCGTCATCTGCGGTACCGATACGCTCGGCGTCGGCATCAACGTGCCCATCCACACCGTGGTGCTCACCGCGCTCACCAAGTTCGACGGCTACAAGATGCGTCGCCTGCGCGCCCGTGAGTTCCATCAGATCGCTGGTCGCGCCGGCCGTTCGGGCTTCGATACCGAGGGCATGGTCATCGCCGAGGCCCCGGAGCACGAGATCGAGAACGCTAAGCTCATGGCCAAGGCGGGCGACGACCCCAAGAAGCTCCGTAAGATTAAAAAGAAAAAGGCCCCCGAGGGCTTTGTCACCTGGAACAAGCAAACCTTTGAGCGCCTGATCGAGACGCAGCCCGAGACGCTCAAGCCGCGCCTGCGCATCACACACTCCATGGTGATTAGCGTGGTCGAGCAGGGCGGCGATGCCCGAGCCCGCGTACACGACCTCATCGAGACGAGCTTACAGACCCCCGAAGAAAAGGCCAAGCTCGAGGTTCGCGCCGACGAAATCTTCGCCACACTCATCGATTCCGGCGTCGTCGTTCGCACCGAGGTGCCGCCCGCACCTGACGCCCCGGCTGACGCCGCACCAGACATCGACTACGCGCTGACGGTCGATCTGCCCGAGGACTTCGCACTCGATCAGCCGCTCTCGCCGTTCTTGCTTGCCGCGTTGGAGCTGCTCGACCCCGAGAGCGAGACCTATACCATGGATCTGATCTCGATGGTCGAGGCAACGCTCGAGGATCCCAAGCAGGTGCTGCGCGCACAGGAGCGCGCCGCGCGCGACCGCGCGATGGCCGAAATGAAGGCTGACGGCGTCGAGTATGAGGAGCGCTTGGAGCACATCCAAGACGTCACGTATGAAAAGCCGCTCGAGGATTTGCTCGACGCCGCTTTTGACAAGTACTGCCAGGAAGTGCCCTGGGCAAACGACTACCAGCTCTCTCCCAAGAGCGTCCTGCGCGACATGCTGGAAAGCGCGAGCGATTTTAAGGGTTACATTCAAAAGCTCGGCATCGCCCGCTCCGAGGGCATTTTGCTTCGCTACCTGGCAGAGGCCTACCGTTCGCTCGACCGTACCGTGCCCATCGAGAAGCGCGACGAGCGCCTACGCGACATCATCTCGTGGCTGGGCTTTGTGGTGCGCTCGGTGGACTCGAGCCTGGTGGACGAGTGGGAGAACGCCGGCAACCCGGCAGCCCTCGACGCCGCGCCGCCGCAGGGCATCGACGAGGTCGTGGCGGACCGCCGCGGCTGCACGTTGTTGGTGCGCAACGCGCTCTTCCGCCGCGTGACCCTTGCCGCCCGCGAGCACGTTCGCGACCTGGGCGAACTCGACGAGGACTGGGGCATGAGCGAGATCCGCTGGCAAAAAGCACTCGACGCTTACCACGAGCAGCACGAGGAAATCCTCACCGACGGAGATGCCCGCAGCGCCGCGATGTTTTCCATTGACGAGTCCGACGAGAAGACCGCGCACGTATGGCACGTGCACCAGATCTTTGCCGACGAGGATGGCGACCACGATTTTGGCATCATGGGCGATGTCGATCTGGACGCCACGCAAGACGGCGGCGAGGTCATCTTCAAAAACTACCGCGTCGGCTTTATCGAGGACCTGCTCGAGGACTAGCCGAACATACTGGAACGAAACGAAGCGGGGCCGCTAGCAATATAGCCAGCGGCCCCGCTTTTGCGCTATACGCTATGCCTTACTCGGCACCCTCGACCTCATACGAATCCGCCTCGGCTGGCTCATCGTTTGTCTCTGTCGCAGCCCCGCGCGCCTCGTCAAACGCGGCCTTCATGGTCTTGTTGCCCCACGTGAGCTTGCGAATGGTAAGATCGTCCGCCTTCTTGTTGGCTAGGCGCAGATTGTTCTCGGAGGACAGCAACGCCTCCTTGGTTTTCTGCAGGTGGCTAATCGTCTTGTCGATCTCATCGATCGCCGTTTGGAACTTGCGGCTCGCGATCTCGTAGTTGCGACCGAAATCATTCTTGAACTTTTCCATCTTGGCTTCGAAGTTCGTGACGTCGATATTCTGCTGCTTGTACTCCGCCAGTTCCTGCTTATAGCGCAGCGAACCCATGGCGGCGTTGCGCAGCAGCGTAATCATGGGAATGAAAAACTGCGGACGGATCACGTACATCTTCTCGTAGCGATAGCTCACGTCGACTATCCCTGCGTTATAGAGCTCGCTCTCGGGCTCCAGCAGGGTGCAGAGCACCGCGTACTCACAGCCTTTCTGGCGACGATCGTGATCAAGTTTCTTAAAGAAGTCCTCGTTTTTGTGCTTGGTCGCAGTCTCGTCGTTCTCGTTTTTCATCTCGAACATAATCGAAATGACCTCGTTGCCGCTCGCGTCGCACTCGCGGAAGATAAAGTCGCCCTTGGTACCCTCGGACGCATCGTTATCTTTCTCGAAGTACGCGTTAGGAAACGCCGTCATGCGCAGACGGTTAAACTCGGTCTCGCAGTGCTGCTCGAGCGACTCGCCCACCATCTTGGTGGACAGGCGGACCTTCATGTCCTTAAGGCGCTCAATCTCTTCATCCTTGTAGCGAATCAGGTCATCGCTCGCGCGCTTGGCCTGCGCAAGCTCGAGCTCGTGTGCCGCCTTGGCTTGCTCCTCGCGAGAATCGCGCACCGCCAGCTCGCTCGTCAGCTTGGCACGTGCCTCATCGCGCTCTCGTTCCGCCGCGGCGACCGCCTCTGACAGGTTCATTTTTGCCATCAGTTCCTGCTCGCGCAGCTGGGCACGCAGGCCCTCGGCCTCTTGCTCGGACTGAGCCTTTGCGGCGGAAAACTTCTCTTGCACCTTCGCGCGATAGTCAGCAAGCGCGCGCTCGGCCTCGCTGCGAGCGGCATCGAGCTCACGCTGCGACTCTGCCGCGGCAGCGGCAAGCGCCATCTCCTGGGCCTTGTCCGCCGCGGCAAGCCTGGCCTGCAGCTCGGCAATCTGAGCGTCGCGCGCGGACAGGTCGTTTTGAGCAGCATTGCGTGCCGCCGCCTCGGCAAGCTTGGCTTCATCATCTTTGCGCCCCAACTGCGCACGCAAATTGTCGATTTCGCGCTGAAGTTCGGCGTTTTCCTTTTGAGCATCGGCACGGGCCTCAACCGCCGCGCGCTGGCTTGAGCTCTCACGCTCTGCGGCAGCGCCCTCAAGCTTGGCGCGCAGCTCGGCAAGCTCGGCATCGCGCTTGGCGACTTCTTGTGCCAGCTGCTGAGCTGCAGCGTTCTTCTGCTCGACAAGCTGAGCATTGCGCTGAGACTCCGCCTTTTGCAAGGCGGCCGTCGAACGCGAGCGCTCAAGCTCCAGCGCCTGCTCGCCCTCGCGCTGGACTGCCTTCACACGCTCATCCAGGTCGCGCGAGAACTCAGCATCGCGCACTTGCTTGACGATGTCCGCATAGCCGGACGCATCGACCTTAAATACTTCGCCGCAATGCGGGCACTTGATCTCGTTCATAGCAGCTCCTCGATGGACGCAAATTTCAACCGCCTACACTCTACCGCGCCGCACGGACAAAAAAGGCGCCGCCGCCATAATGGCAACGGCGCCAGAACCACCACAAAGGTGCCTGTCCCCTTTGTGGTGGTTCGAGAATTACAGTCCAAAATAGCCGAGGATTTGATCACGACTTACGGGCTTGTAGTCATTGGCGTCGAGGCCCACATCGTAGCGGTAAATGGGGCGCTCGCGATCGCGGTTGCGTGCGTTGGTGCGGTCACCCCTGCTGTGGATATGCCCATGCAGCATAATGGCGCCACGTGCCTTGCCGTTCCAGCTGAGCATGGGGTAGTGGCTCATCACCAGACGATGACCCTTGGCATAGCCGGGAGCAATCTCCAGGTAATCGCGCACGTCTTCCCAAATTTGCGGGGCGTCGGGATCTTCCCAGTCGCCGTCATGGTTACCGCGGATGAGCGTCGCATTCTTGCATTCGATACGCTCGCGCAGGCGCACCGCCTCCGCCATGGGCAAGCGATACGTAAAGTCTCCCAGGATATAGAGGCGGTCGTCCGCAGCCACGCACTCATTGATGGCATCGATGACCTTGCGGTTCATCTCCTCGACCGAATCAAACGGTCGATCCATGTCGTGCAAGATATTCGTATCGCCCAGGTGCAGGTCGGCGGTAAACCACATCATCGTCTATGCCCTCATTTCGCAATGCATCCAACTCGTGCTAAGTATACAGACACAGCGATGCGGCGGTTAGCCAAAGAGCCCGCCGAACAGTCCGCGGCGGCACTCGTCCTTTTTATTCGAACCTTTGCCCTGGGCGTTCTTATCCTTTTGCTTTTTGCGATCCTGCTCCAGCTCATCGTCATCGAGTAGCATATCCCACTCAAACGGATCATCCGTCAAATCGAACAGGTCATCGTCGTCAAGCATGGCAGCCTCCCTTACCGATTAGCGGGCATCCACCACATAGAGGCCAACGCGCACCTGGTGCCACGGGCTGCGCTCGGGGGCAACCTGTTGCACGCGGGCCTCAAACACGTCCTCGTGGCCGTAATACATCATCAAGGACAGTGGACCGACCTCGTTTCCCGGAACGTAGCCAAGTTTGGTCTTGCCATAGTAGATCGCAACTGCCTCGGGATCATGGGGATTATCGCGCTCGGCACACAGTGTCAGTTTATCGCCCGCTTTAAGATCGCCTAGGACCAAAGCGCCGTCGGCATATTGAAATCCTGCGATATGAAACGACAGAAGAACACGTGAAGGCTCGTACATAGCAACTCCTCTAACGAACAGAATACCCGGCGTTTAACCTTACAGAGAAGCCTACGAACTCGCGCGGACACAAATTCGCACCACCTCGTGTCTTTTCGACCGTTTGTCGCTACGCCATCTGATTCTAATGCACAAACATGCGCACGAACTTGTGTTTCCAGCTTGCGTAGGGCGCATACCGAAACGACACGTCCAGCCAGGTTGCCTTGTTCACGATGCTCTTCTTGTGGCTAAACGTATCG
>CALLFD010000132.1 GCA_937997605.1 uncultured Collinsella sp.
CGCCACTCGTGGTTGAGCTCGTGCATCTCGTCCTCGTCGACATACGAAAGGGAAATCTCGACTTCACGTTCAACGCCCTCGGCGGCAAGCACAACCTCGCAGATGTGCTCCACCTCCTGCGCGTCGAGCAGCGTATCGAGCTCGGCATCGTTGCTGATCAATACACTCAACGGGACTCCTTTCGGTCACGTACGCGTTTCTCGCGCACGTCATCATAAGCATCGTATGCCTCGACGATACGACCCACCAGGGCATGGCGCACCACATCGGCGCGCTCCAGGTGTGCAAACGCCACATCGTCGACACGGCCCAAAATCTTCTCGACATCCGCTAAGCCACCACGACGACCCACCAGGTCGCGCTGGCTAAGGTCGCCGGTAATCACGAACTTGGAGTTGAATCCAAGGCGTGTCAGGAACATCTTCATCTGCTCGGGCGTGGTATTTTGCGCCTCGTCGAGCACCACGAAGGCATCACTCAGCGTGCGGCCGCGCATGTAGGCAAGCGGGGCGATCTCGATCACGCCACGCTCCATAAGCTCATCGGTGCGCTCGCGATCCATCATGTCAAAAAGGGCGTCGTAGAGCGGACGCATGTAGGGGTCGATCTTTTCCTCAAGGGTACCGGGCAAAAAGCCCAGATTCTCCCCCGCCTCGACAACCGGACGCGTCAAGATCAAACGGCCCACCTCGTGACGCTTGAGCGCGGCAACGGCGAGCGCCATGGCCAGATAGGTCTTACCGGTACCGGCTGGACCCAAGCCAAAGGTGATGGTATGCGAGCGAATGGCATCCACGTAGCGCTTTTGCCCGAGCGTCTTGGGACGAATGACGCGGCCGCGATACGAAAGCAGCACGTCATCGCGAAGCGACGTAGCCTCGTGCTCACCGTCGCGCAAGACGGCCAGGCAGCGAGAGACATCGTCGGCAGACAGCGTGCGCCCGGAAGCAGCCTCACGAAAGGCATGTTCGAAAAAACGCGCCACGAGTTCGACCTCATCCGGGTCACCGCTCACGGCGATGCTATCGCCACGGGCGACCACATGGGCGCGAACCAAGCTCTCGAGCGCACGAAGGACGCCGTCGCCGGCGCCCAAAACGCACGAGGGATCAATTCCCTCGGGAACGGTAAGTCTAATCTTCGAGGCTTCCATGGACCTCCCTGCGCGCATGGACCAAGCCGGAATCATCGACTCCGATGATAGCAACATCGAGCAGGCACGGGGCTGTAAGTCCACAGGTATCGTCAAGACGGGCATGATGGAACGAACCGAGCGTCAGGTTGTCGCCGTACTCGAGGACGGCACGCTCGACGGTGCCCACGCGACGACGAGCGTCGGCAATGGCGAGTTCCTGCGCCGCGGCTCGCATACGACGGCTGCGCTCGGCCATAACCTCGGGCGGCACCTGGTCGGGCATATCGGCAGCAAGGGTACCGGGACGCTTGCTATAGCGGAACACGTGCATACGCGAGAAACCCACACGACGGCACAGCGCCAGCGACTCCTCGAACTCCTCGTCCGTCTCACCAGGAAAACCGACGATGACATCGCACGAAAGAGACGCCTTGGGCAAGTTGGCGCGAATCATACGCACCGTGTCCTCAAAGGCCTCCGCACTATAGGGACGACTCATGCGATGCAGGGTCGCCGTACAGCCGGACTGCACGGGCAGGTGCAAAAACGGGGCGATACGCTGCGGATAGCGCGCCATAACCTTAAGCAGGCGCTCAGAGATATCCATGGGCTCGACCGAGGAAATGCGCACATGCGCAATAGTCGTGCGCTCCATGATGGCCTCGAGCAGCTCATCGATTTCGACATGCTCGTCGGTCGCGCTCTTGCCATCGTAGGCACCCAGGTTCACACCGGTCAGCACCACCTCGGGCACGCCGGCCTCCTGGGCCTCACGAACTTGCTCGAGCACGGACTCGACGGGCACGGAGCGCTCGGGGCCGCGTGCCTTCCACACAATGCAATAGGTGCAGCGATGGTTGCAGCCGTCCTGAATCTTCACGCCCAGGCGAGAGCGACCGAGCGCATCGACCACCTCGCCATCGCTGCAGGCGGGGACGCTATCGGACTCAACGCCCAGCAGCTCGCAGACACGTTCGGCGACATCGATCTTGGACGGCTCGGCGATCACGCGATCCGAAAGCTCCAGCAGCTCCTCGGGATGCAAATTGACCACGCATCCGGTCACGA
>CALLFD010000133.1 GCA_937997605.1 uncultured Collinsella sp.
GAGATTACAGACTGTGACTGGAGTTCAGACGTGTGCTCTTCCGATCTGCACCTGGCCAGCGAGCGTCACCCCCTGGTTGGCGACGACCTGTACGGAACGCCGCGCCCCTGCGGCCTGATGCTCCACGCCCACAGCGTGTCCTTCACGCATCCCGTAACCGGCGAGCACATCCACATCGAAGCCCCCTGCCCCTGGGAGCCCTAAACCACCACAATGGGGACAGGCACCTTTGTGGTGGTTTTGGCCTTAGCCCGTCCCCTGCTGCTAGACCGTGATGACGTTGTCCATTGCCCGGTACTTGGCGGGGACCTCGCCTGCGGTAATAATCGTTGCGTCGCGGAAGTCCGCAAACTTGACGGGCGCCACCATGCCAAATTTACTGGCGTCCGAGATTACGAAGCGTTTGGCGGTATGGCGCATCGAGATACGCTTGACCTGTGCTTCCTCGATATCCGGTGTGGTGAGACCTTGCTCGGCCGCGATGCCGTTGGATCCCCAAAAGCCGCAGTTGAAGTTATAGCGGTCCAGGGTTGCCAAGGCATCGGGGCCAACGAGCGCCTCGGTCTCGGGTTTGAGCTCGCCGCCCAGCACCACGGTACGCATGCCGCGCAAAGCAAGGTGCTGAGCATGGAGCACGGAATCGGTCACATAGGTGACGCCGTCGAGACGCGGAAGATGCTCGATGAGCTTGAGGGTCGTTGAGCCCGAATCGATATACACAAAGCTATCGGGCTCCACCAGGGCCGCGGCACGAGCACAGATGCGCTCCTTGTCATCGTTATGGAGATCACTGCGTTCGCTGATCGTCAAGTCGCGCGTCACGTGCGCGCGCTCCAGACTCGTCGCACCTCCGTGCACCTTGGCGATACGGTGCGCGCGGTCGAGCGTTTGCAAGTCACGGCGAACGGTGGACGGTGTCACGCCCAGGGCCTCGGCAAGTTCCGGCACGGTAACCGAGCCGGCCTGCTGCACCATCGACACGATCGCATTGAGCCTATCTTCCGCAAGCATCGCTTACTCCTCCTCGGGGTACACGACTCCCC
>CALLFD010000134.1 GCA_937997605.1 uncultured Collinsella sp.
TATTGCCGAAGAGTTTAATGAGGTTGCCGTAGCGTACCGCTCTTCGCTTTCATCAGACAGCGCCGTAACTGCTGGCAGCAATATTTCCTCAGCTAAAAAGGCATTCGACTATATGCGTGAGCAAGATTCGGCTTTTGTGCTTACGGGTGATTTCGAGAGCTTCTTCGACAACCTAAATCATGCCCATCTAATAGCGTCGTTGCGTTCGTTGTTTCCCAGTGGACGCTTGCCGGACGATCACTATCAGGTCATTAAAAACATCCTCCGCTATTCGTGCTGGCCTATTGCTGATTTAGCGGCTCGACATGATTTGCCATGGCCGGCGGTCGAACCTGCTCGGGAGAAGATGATCAGCGAAGAAGCTATCGAACTTCGATTCAAAGCCATTCGCGAACTTAATAAGCTGGATGTTATTCTGCCTGAGGCAGAGTTTCTTGCAAACAAAAGTAAGGTCATCACCAGGCCGTGGAAGCGAACGGGTATTGGGCTGGGAATTCCTCAGGGTCTTGCTGCAAGTGGAGTGCTCGCTAACATCTATATGGCCGATATCGATATGAAAGTCAGACTTGCCGTTGAACGGGTTGGCGGCTTGTATCTCCGTTATTGCGACGACTTTATTGTTGCCGTTTCAAAGTCTGGCTTTGATGCACTTGTAGAAGCCATCAATCTAATGGCTGATGTCGATTCCGTTAAACTGCAACCTGAGAAAACCAAAGTGTTCCAGGTTGATGGCGACGGAGTTGCTCAGCTTGATTTTGAAAGCGTTCGTGCAGGTGAGGTTCTTTCGTATTCCGGTGCACATCCGGCGCAGAAAGTCAGTTTCCTGGGGTTTGACTTTGACGGGCGCATTGTAAGACTTCGACAGTCTACGGTTGGAAGGTATAACAAGCGTCTCCGTGAGGCGGCCACTGCGATTGCGCGTTCTAATCAGGGGGAGGGAAGGCACGCATCAAAAAAGCGCGTCTCCGCTCTGTATCAACATTATTCACCGCTCGGTATTAAAGGAAGAAGGCTGTGCCCATCGGGTGATGCTGACCCTTCTGCATTTTCTCGTTATGGGAACTTTCTTTCCTACGTAGCGAGAGCCCAAAAGGCGTTTCCAAATGATCCAATTGCCCCTGATGAGGCTAAGATTTTCAGGAAGATAAAGCGCTTGAGTGCTCGGTAATTTGGTTGTTATGGCTTCGGGCGATTTTGCTATAAAAAGCCGGTTTGTTAAACCTATTGATTGCTGCCGGTTCCCATTTCTTGGTAGCGTCCTGCGATTGTCCAGTCGGGGCGTTATAATTCACGGAAAGATACGGCTTACAATTATTAGGGGTTGGCTTGGGGAGTACTCTTTCCGTGACGGTGATGGTTGGCAATGGATTTGATTTGTCGGCAGGATTGAAGACAAGTACCACTAGGTTCATGGATTTCTTTTCCAAAAACCATGCTTCGGATGAAGGCCCAGTTGGCCGCTTGGCAGGTTGTATTAAAAAAGAAGGAGCGCGGGAGTGGGCTGACTTTGAGAAGAAACTGGGTGAATATACTTCAAATCTCGAGGTTTACGAGGAAAAAGCGGTTGAAGCTGCGCTCGATTGCAAAGAGGCGATAGATGTTGATCTCGCCGCTTTCATCGCGTCGGAAGATAAAAGAGTAATCGATGAATTCATCGAGGCTAACTCCGAATCTGTCATAGACTCTTTGGCATATTGGTGCTCTGCGTTGCAGCCTCTGGAAAGACAGAGGATACTTGGTTACTATTCGACTGATTTTGAGCTGAACGTTTCTATTGTCACTTTTAACTATACTACGTTACTTCCTCGCCTATTTCATGCGTTCGGAACAAGCGGGCATGCAACTCCAGAGGATAGCTGGGGTGTTTCTTCCATCCGGCTCATTCATCTTGTCCAGGCTCACGGTGCTCTCGGACGTGAGCCAATATGTGGCGTTAATGATGCGTCCCAGATTGGGTCGGACGCTCTTTCCAAAAACGAAGATATTGCATCCACCTTTGTAAAAGGCGAAATACAGAAGCTATTCGGTTCCGTTGATGACCGTAGGGCGGAAGATATCATTCTTGGGGCCAATATATTGATTATATTTGGCCTGTCGCTCGGAGAGACGGATATTCGCTGGTGGGAAACTGTGGTGAAGCTTCTAAAAAAAGGGGATTTTCATTTTGTTTTGATCGCTTCGACTAAAGCTGTATCCGCTAGAAGGAGCCCTGCGTCTTTTCGTTGTTTTTCAAAAGCGCTTAAGGAAAAATTGTTGACCCGTGGCGGCGCGGACGATGATGAGAAGCGATTGCTTTCCGAGCGAATTTTTATTATCCCTGCCGGTTCAATTTTTAGATTTAAAAGCCTTATTTCTGATGCTGATTAGGTCTGATTGCTTTTGCGTGTCGCTTTCGACTAGTTTTGCTTGTGCTATCCCTAGGCTAGTACTCAATTAATAGGATAACTGTTAGTAGGGAAGCGGTTCGATACCGGTCTTGACGGTGACTTGCGTTCTGATATGGCCGCGATTAATGACTGATTCATGGGGGCTCAAAGATTGATTCGGAAGCTTCGTGGCATTGGATTGACGGCCCCGGGCTTTCCCTTAAAGTGATAGCTGTGATGAGGCCTTGCGACGGTACGTCCGGCTTGGTCCGCGGGAACCGCCGAAAGGCGGTTTTTGCGTTTAAGGGACTGTTTTCAAAGGGTATTTGTCGCCTTTTCGCTTTGGGGCAGTGGTTTTTTATCGCCGTTTTCGGAAGTACGGAAAAATCGGAAACCTCCGACCGCAACCCGATTTTTACCAACAAAACCGCAGAGCACAAGTGCAAAATTGCGGCCTAGTCGACAGATCCCGGTTTTTTCACCGCACTTCCGGAAGCGTTTGTCTAAAGCATGCGACAAGCTTTGGAACCTCTGAGCGCAACAGTTTTTCGCGTAAAAGAACCGCAGGTAGATGCACTGCGTCATTCCGGTGTGAATGACCTGCTTTTCCTGCTGATATTGTTCTTGTCCTACTTAGCTGCTATAGTAGCTTTACCGCAGAGGTAAAACTTTGATAGGAGGTGGTCATGCAGGTCAATTACAGGAACCGTCACATCGAAAAGATCTGTACAAACGCTTCCGTTGCTGCCAAAAAATTCGATAAGCGTACCGTGGGGCTTATCCAACAGCGTGTAGATGAGATTCATGCTGCTGATTCCGTTGAGATGCTCGTTCAGTTTGGGATCGGGCGATGCCACCAGCTTGTTGGTGACCGTAAAGGGCAATTTGCAATGGACTTGGTACATCCTCTGCGATTGGTATTTGAAGTCATTAGGGATGAGATTCAGATAGCGGAAATTCAAGAAATCGTTGACTACCACTAGCAAGAGGTTTGTAAATAGGAGAATACTTAAGAGGTGAGAGGTCATGGCAAGGAGCAAGACTTATATCGCAACGCCACCAGGGGCTACCATAAAGGAGCAGCTTGAGTATCGCGGTATGAGCCAGCGCGAGTTTGCTAGGCGCATGGATTACTCCGAGAAGTTCATAAGCCAGCTTATAAATGGGCAAGTTGAGCTTACTCCAAATACGGCACATAGGCTCGAGATGGTGCTGGGCGTTCCCTCGACATTTTGGATGAATCTTGAGGCACGTTATCGTGAGAAGTTGCTGCAGGTCGAGGACGAAAATTCTATCGAAGAGGATAAGCAGATAGCCAGGAAGTTTCCTTATGCACAAATGGCCAAACTGGGATGGGTCGAGCCGACGCGTTCCGCGGCTGTTAAAGTGGTCGAGCTTAGAAAATTCTTTGAGGTTGTTAGGCTTACGCTGCTGAATGAAGACCGACTTGCTCCGGGAATCGCTTATCGTCGCCAGAAGGAAACCGCTGAATCCGAATATGCACTTTTGGCTTGGGCCCAGAAGGCCAAGATCGATGCGCGAGGTATAACGACCGGTAAGATCAATGTTGGTAAGCTTGAGGAATGTATTCCCAAACTCAGAAAGCTTACGTCTATGGATCCTGCAGATTTTCAGCCGCTTCTTGTGTCTATGTTGGCTGAATGTGGGGTCGCGACGGTCTTTTTGCCTCATCTTGAGCACACGTTTCTCAATGGTGCGACGTTCTATGACGGATCAAAGATTGTGCTCGCGCTTACGCTGCGCGGGGCCGATGCCGATAAGTTCTGGTTCAGTCTTTTCCATGAATTGGCGCATGTTATTAAAGGGCACATTGGACGCACTGCTGGGACTACCGAAGAGGAGGAACGCACGGCGGATGCTTTCGCGCGCGATACTTTGATTCCGCCAGAGGTATATGTTCAGCTCGTTGCTGGAAGCAAGACGTGTAGTTCCGTTACGTCTTTTGCCGATGAGATAGGAATTGCCCCAGGAATTGTTGTGGGTCGTTTGCAAAAGGACGGTTATCTGCCTTACAGCCAGTTGAATAGTCTCAAGGTTAGGTACCAGTTTGCAGAATAGAGGGCGCATCTCCGAGAATCCCGGGTGCTTGACGTTGCTGTAAAATGATTTCAGTGATACAGTCGCCGCGGACTCTACGTGAGGCGGAGACAAAAAAGGGTCATTGTTCGGTTTCCGGCAACGGCCCTTTGACGTTTCCGCGGCTACTGGATGTTGTCGCGGATGCCGCCTTTGTTGCTAGAACCCTCGATGCGGAGTCGTTATTTCGGAAGTGCGGGGAAAATCGGAACTCTCGAGCGCACCGCCCTTTTCATGAAACGAAACCGCAGATAGATGCGTTGTCCCTATCCGGCGTAGCCGGCATTTCAAGAATTTGACGCATACTTCTTGATTGGGCGCTCATTTAGCACTCTCGATGCCCCCACATCCTCTAAAAAAGTTCTTAAAACAGCCTTAAAGGCGCTCCAGCTCGCGTTGACAGCGTAAAATACGCATGTTTGACTATGACTAAAGTGGATTTTAGGGGAGGGGTGCGCCATGGAGGTGCTGGTTGTTGGCAACACCGCATATGTTGACGATGACTTTTGTGCCAAAGCGTTCCCCGGGGACCATGTGCAGGTTGTAGCCGCGCAAGACACGTGCCGCGACGAGTCTTCGCCCCATGCCTCGTGGAAAGAGCTGCTCCAGCACTTGGAGCAGGCCTACGAGTTCGACCGCGTGGTCTACCTATCCAATTACCTTACCCCGCACACCGATACCGTGGGCGATATCGAGCTGCTGCGCACGGTCTTTCGTGCGTGCGCGGGTCGCCGGGTCCAACTGCTGTATGTAGCGGGGCCCGCGGGTGCCGAGGGTGCCGCCGATGCCGCGGGGCGAACGGGCAAGGGAATTATCGCCCGCGCGTCAAACGACCTGTGCCGCTACTACGCCGCTCGCGAGGGCGTTCAAACCAAGATCCTGCGCGTGCCGTTCCTGTATACCGCGTCTGCCGCGCTGGAGGACCCGTTTTTGGTGCCGCTGTTCGACGCGTGCTCAACCGGCTCGGTTGCTCTGCAGGGCGCGGAGGATGCGGCGTTTCCCCTGCTGTGCACCGAGGAGCTCGCGGTGCTGGTACGCCGTATCTTCGACAGCTGGGATGGCAATTTTGAGACGCTCGACGTAGCCGATGCCTTCCATCACACGGCGGGTGAAGTGGGCGAGGCCCTTAAGGCGCTGTTCTCGGGGCTCTCAGTTGCCTATGGCGATTCTGCCGGCTACGCCCTGCCCGTCAGCGGCGTCGTTCGCGTGCGTTATGGTTGGTTTCAGCGCTACGACCTGCTGCGCGATCTTTCGACCATTCAAGCGCGTTGGGATGCTGGCCGCGCAAAGAAGGTTAACCCCTTGCGTGCCGCCATCGACCGCATCCAGATGCGCTCGCTGCCCATCAAATGCCTGGAGACGGGCCTTGCCTGGGCGCTCTTTGAGCTGCTGGAGCATCTGTTCTCCCAATCGGCCCAGCTCAACGTGCTCGATTATCGCCTGCTCTACGTGGTGCTGATCGGCACGCTGTATGGCTTGGACTTTGGCCTGGTTGCGGCGCTGCTGGCATCGGTGGGGTTGGCCGCGAGTTACTTTACTCAGTACGGCTATACCTTCCAGGGCCTGTTCTACGAGCCGTCCAACTGGCTGCCGTTTATTGCGTACTTTGTGGTGGGTGCCGTGTGCGGCTATGTGCAGCTGCGCAACAGCGAAGCCATTAGGGCGGAGCGCGATCAAAACGAGCTCGTGCGCAACCGCAATACGTTCCTTACGCAGCTCTACCACGACGCGATCGAGGACAAGCGCGCGTACAGGCGCCAGATCGTGGGTCGCCACGACAGCTTTGGCAAGATCTTTGCCGTGACGCAGGAGCTCGACGTACTCAACCCTCGCGACATCTATCGCAAGTGCTGCGAGCTTCTGGGCGAGATCCTCGAGAACGATTCGGTGGCGATCTACCATGTTTCGGGCGGGGCATTTGCACGCCTGGTGGCAGCAAGTCCCGCGATTGCCGAAGATGCCGCACGCTCGCTCACGCTTGAGCAGCTTGCACCTCTTTTGGGCGACGGGGGCCGTTCGAACCTGTGGGTGAACCGCGAGCTGACGCCGGGGCTTCCCATGTTTGGATACACGATCGAGCGCGACGGGGCACCCGCCGTGTTGATCTTTGTGCGTCGTGCGGCCGAAAACCAAATGACTCTCTATTATCAAAACCTGTTCCGCATCTTGTGCGGGCTGGTCGAAAGCGCGCTGGGCCGTGCCTTTGACTATGAGGCGGTGGCGCAGGATAAACGCTGCGTTGACGGCACTTGCGTGCTCAAGCAGGCTGCCTTTGGCCAAGAGCTCGCGGCGGAGCGGGCGCTGGCAGATAGCAAGATGGGGAGTTTTTTGCTCCTGCGCGTGGTACCGGGCGTGGAGCCTGCTGGCGAGCTGGTGGGCGCAATTGGGTCGGCAATCCGCGAGAGCGACGCGGCGGGCTTGGTCGACGGCGACGTGCTCTACCTGCTTATGCGCCAGGCAAAGGCGTGCGATCTGCCCATTATCCGCGAGCGCCTGAGCGCCAAGCAGATTGCGGTGGAGCCCGTCGACGGCGAGGACATCGTGGCGCTGCTGCAGCACATCTCTTACACCGGTGACGGCGAGGGGAGTGTCGCTTGATCTCGCTTGTCGTTGCTGCCGTCTTGCTGCTGATTCATGCGCTGGTTTGCCTGATGCTGTGGACGCTCATGAAGCTGGGCCTGCTGCCGGTGCGCGGGCACATGCTGGCTGTGATGGTGCTGGTGCCGCTGTGGGGCCCGTTGCTGGTGGTCCTGCTATCTGTCCGCAGCGCGGTGTTTTGCGAGGGGCTGAAAGAGTCTGCGCTGGAGTCGCTGCGCTTCAACGACGACCTGCATCGCAGCATCTTGGTGCACGACCGTGACGCCGATGCAGGCGTGGTCCCGCTCGAGGAGGCGCTCATCGTCAACGACCCGGCATACCGGCGCCGCCTAATGCTCTCCATGCTCACCGAGGAGCCCGACGCGTACCTGGCGCAGCTGCAGGCGGCTAAGCTTAACGACGACGTTGAGGTGGCGCACTATGCCGCGACGGCGGTGGCGCAGATCTCCAAGGAGTCCGACCTTAAACTGCAGCAGCTGGAGCGTGCCTTTAAGACGGACCCGAGCGCGCAAAACCTCAACGAATACTGCGATTTTCTTGGTGAATACTTGGGCTCGGGCTTGGCTGAGGGGCGCGTGGCTCAGATTCAGCGTCAACAGTACGCGCGCCTGCTTGCGCGTCGCTGCGAGCGCGAGGATACCCTTGAGCTGCGCATTCGATACGCGACGGCGCTGGCCGATGTCGGACAGATCGACGAGGCGCAGGCCGTGACCGACCAGCTGGTGCTCGACGTGCCCGAGGAGCAGGAGGTTTGGATGCTTTGCCTGCGTCTGGCCGTGATGCGCCGCGACGGTGACGAGGTCCACCGTGTGATCGATGCGATTGACAAGCAACATGTGTATTTGAGCGCCGACAACCGCGAAAAGTTGGCGTTTTGGCGCGACGGGGAGGAGGCCAGATGAGCGTGGCGCAACATATCCGCGACCGTGCAGGGCGCTTTCGTTGGATGGGACTCCTCGTGGTGTGGGCGGTCTTTATTGTCATGGCCGCTGTGCTGCTGGTGGAGCGTGCCGGCGTGCAGTACAGTGCGGGCCAGCATAAGCTGGGGATGCTGGCCGCCAACGATGCGGTGCCGGCCTCCTCGGCAATCTTTGGCCAAAAGCCCACGTGCCTGGTCATTACCGATTCCGATCAAGCTGGCGTCGAGGACGTAAAGGAACAGTTCGACCAGATCCTGCTCGACATGAAGATCGCCCATAGCGATGTTGATATTGCCACCGACGGTGCGGACGCGATCCCATCGCTCACGTCGTTTGATCGCGTGATTGTGCTTATGCCCTCGCTTGACGGACTGGGTGCGCATCTGACCGATCTGATGAGTTGGGTGAGTGTGGGCGGCTCACTCATGCTGGGCATGACGCCAGATAACTCGAACTGCCTGCAGGCTATTGCTTCCAAGCTTGGGATCGAATCGGCCGGATATGACTATGCGAAAGCCGAAAGCATTGTGCCGAGCGATGACTTTATGTTGGGCGGAGGAGAGCGCTACGAGTTCTCGGATCCCTTCGATTCTTCGCTTTCGGTTTCATTGCGCGAAACGGCGCACGTATGGGCAAAGACCGGTGACGCGGGCACGCCGCTCATTTGGTCTAACGATTGCGGCAGTGGTCACACCGTGGTGTGCAACATTGGCATCTACGACAAGGTCATGCGTGGGTTCTATGCTTCGGCCATAAGCTTGCTGGGTGATGCCACGGCCTATCCGGTCATCAACAGCGCCGTGTTCTATTTGGACGACTTTCCCAGCCCCGTGCCCTCGGGCGACGGCACCTACATCAAGCGCGACTACGGGCTTTCCGTCGCCGATTTTTATGCCAAGGTCTGGTGGCCCGATCTGCAAAAGCTCGCGCAAAAATACGGCATTCGCTATACCGGCGTGATGATCGAAAACTACGAGGACGCGGTCAACCAGACCGAGCCCGCGCGCCAAGCCGATACCACACAGTTCCGCTACTTTGGCGGCATGCTGCTGCAGATGGGCGGAGAGCTGGGCTTTCACGGCTACAACCATCAGCCTCTGGCACTCTGGGACACCGATTACGGCACGCTGTACGTCTACAAGACCTGGAAGAACAAAGAGACGCTCGTCGCTTCGCTCAACGAACTTATCGCGTTTCAGGACGAGGTCCTGCCCAACGCTCATGGCTCGGTTTACGTGCCGCCGTCGAATATCCTTTCGGCCCGTGCGCGCAAGCTTATCGGCACCGACGTTCCGCGCATTAAGACCATCGCCAGTACGTATTTTGAGGACGGCACCGACCTGCCCTACGTGCAGGAGTTTGGCGTGGCGAGCGACGGCATTGTGGAGCAGCCGCGCATTGTCTCGGGCGGCATGGTCGACGATTCCTATATGCGCCTGGCAGCCGTGTCCGAGCTCAACATGCACTATGCGAGCACGCACTTTATGCACCCGGACGACCTGCTCGATCCCGATCGCGGCGCTACGGAGGGCTGGGAGGTCTACAAGGGCGGCCTGACCGACTACCTGGAGTGGCTTACCAAGTCTGCGCCCGACCTGCGTCGCCAGACCGGCTCGGAATGCTCTGGTGCTATCCAGCGCTTTTCGTCGGTTACGGTGAGCGTGGATACAAGTGCAGATGCCTGGACGCTTATCCTGGGCAATTTCTACGACGAGGCGTGGCTCATGTTCCGCGCCAACGACGGCGAGCCGGGCGCAGTCACGGGTGGCGAGATTACGCATCTGACGGGCGACCTGTACCTGATCAAGGCCACGGACAAGACGGTGACCATTGCGCGCAAGGAGGGTAGCGACAAATGAGAATCTGCTTGGTACTCGAGGGTTGCTACCCCTATGTACACGGCGGCGTATCCACCTGGATGCACGGCTACATTACGGCCATGCCCGAGCACGAGTTCGTGCTGTGGGTGATTGGCGCGCATGCTGCCGACCGCGGCAAATTTGTCTACGAGCTGCCCGGCAACGTGGTCGAGGTGCACGAGGTGTTCCTGGACGATGCCCTGCGGCTTTCGGGCGAGCAGCACGAAGCCAGTTTTGACGACCGCGAGCGCGAGGCGCTACGCCGTCTGGTGTCGCTCTCCAATCCGGACTGGGACGTGTTATTCGATGTCTTCCACCGCCGTCGCGTGCATCCGCTCTCGTTTTTGCAGAGCCGCACGTTTATGGATATCTTTCGCGACGTGTGCCTGGCCGAGTATCCCTACACGCCCTTTGCCGATGCATTCCACACCATGCGCTCCATGTTGCTGCCCGTGCTCTACCTGTTGGGCAGCGAGGTGCCGGTGGCCGATGTGTACCATGCCATCTCGACCGGCTACGGTGGCCTGCTCGCCTGCCTGGGCTCAAGCGTTCACCATGCGCCGGTGCTGTTGACCGAGCATGGCATCTATACCCGCGAACGCGAGGAAGAGATTATTCGCGCCGACTGGGTGGTGCCGTCGTTTAAGGACCGCTGGATCCGCTTTTTTTACATGCTTTCGGAGGAGATCTACCGCCGCTCCTTCCGCGTGACGAGTTTGTTCCATAACGCCCGCAAGACGCAGATCGATATGGGCTGCGATGCGGGTAAATGCCTAGTCATCCCCAACGGCATCCAGTTCGACCGCTTTAAGGATATTCCCATAAAGCCCGATGACGGCTGGGTGGACATTGGCGCGGTGGTGCGCCTGGCGCCCATCAAGGACGTCAAGACCATGATCTATGCCTTCTTTGAGTTGCACGAGCGTCTGCCCAAGGTGCGCCTGCACATCATGGGCGGCGTGGACGACGAGGAGTACGGTGCCGAGTGCCATGCGCTCGTCGACACCCTCGGCGTGCGCGACCTTATCTTTACCGGTCGCGTCAACGTGGTCGAGTACATGGAAAAGCTCGACTTTACCATTTTGACGAGCATCTCCGAGGGCCAGCCGCTCAGCGTGCTGGAGTCGCTTGCAGCGCGCCGTCCCTGCGTGACGACCGAGGTGGGCTGCTGCCGCGAGCTGCTCGAAGGCGCCCCGGGTGACGACTTTGGCGTGGCGGGTTTTGTGACGCCGCCCATGTATCGCAAGGGCTTGGCCGATGCCATGGAGCGCATGTGCGTGAGCCGCGCCCGTCGCATTGAGATGGGGGAGCGCGGGCAGCGTCGCGTTGCCACGTACTTTTTGCACGAGCAGATGCTCGCCAACTATCGCGCGCTGTACGACGTGACGGCGTGTGCGTTTAACCTGCCCAGAGAGGGGGAGTAGCCGATGGCCGGAATTGGTTTTGAGCTCAAGCGCCTGTTTAGGCGCAAGGGCCTGTTTGCCACGATGCGCGCTTACGGCTACGCCGGCATTGTGTGCACGGGCCCGATGCTGTTGGGCGTTTTGCTCCAGGTGGGTATCTTGGTGCTGTGCGGTCTGTGGGGTGTGGGCCGTGCCAACCAGGATCTGCTGGTGTGCATGGTGACCTACACACTGCTGGCCTCACTTTTGCTCACGAGCTTTTTCTCCATGCCGGTCACGCGCTTTTTGGCTGATATGTTGTTTGCCGAGCGCGAGGATGAGATACTGCCTTCGTTTTGGGGCTCTAACGCTGTCATGCTCGTTGCGGGCACGGTGCTCTACGGCGTCTTTTTGCTGTTCTCGGGCGCCACGCTGCTGCAGGGGCTGCTGTGCCTGTGGCTGTTCAACATTATGATCGTCAACTGGAACGGCATGAGCTACCTCACGGCCATCAAGGATTACCGCGGCATCCTTTGCAGCTTTGCGGCCGCCATTGGCGTGGCGTGCCTGTGCGCCCTGGCCGCGCTGGCGCTGGGACTGCCGCCGGTCGAGGGCCTGTTGGCGTCAATTGCTCTGGGCTACGGCGTCATGCTCGCCTGGGACGTGGTACTGCTGTACCGGTATTTTCCTCAGAGCGACCGCAGCCCCTGGCCCTTTTTGCAGTGGCTCGATCAGTTTATGCCGCTGGCGCTCACGGGTCTGTTAACCAATCTGGGACTCTTTGCGCACCTGGTGATTATTTGGGCCGGTCCCATTGGCGTGCAGGTCAAGGGCTTGTTTTATGGCGCGCCCTACTACGATGTGCCGGCGCTCATCGCGTTTTTGACGATCCTGGTCACGACCGTCAACTTTGTGGTCTCGGTCGAGGTCAATTTCTATCCGCGCTATCGCGACTACTACAGCCTGTTCAACGACGGCGGCGTGGTGGGCGACATTGTGGTGGCAGAGGAGGGGATGCTCTCCACGCTCAACAGCGAACTGCGCTTTTGCGCGCTCAAACAGTTGTTTGTGACCGCGGCGGTCATCTCGCTCGAGACCACGGTGCTCTCGGCCCTGCCGCTGGGCTTTAACAACCTGATGCATGGGTATTTTCGCACGCTGTGCGTGGGCTATGGCCTGTATGCCGTGGGCAATACGGTGATGCTCATCTTGCTTTACTTTACCGACTACAAGGGGGCCGTGTTGGCCTCGGGGTTGTTTGCCGGTGTGGCCGGGCTGGCGACTGCCGTGTCGTTGCTTTTGCCGCAGCAGTTTTACGGCTTTGGCTTTTTGTTGGGTGCGGCGGTGTTTTTTATCGTGGCGCTGCTGCGGCTCGATACCTATACCGCCAACTTGCCGTATCGTATCCTGAGCCAGCAGCCCATTGTGGCGACCGACAAGACGGGCTGGTTTACCGAACTTGGCCGGGTGCTCGACCGTGCCGAACAGCGCTATGAGGAAGGCCGCCATAAGGGCGTGCCGCACGGCGCGTTTGAGCGCTCAGTAGTTCGCGTGTATCGCAAGCATTGGGGAGGTTCTGATGACCGATAGGATGATGTCTCGCCGTCGCCTGTTTGAGGCGGCTGCCGGTGCGCTGTTGCTTTCGGGCTGCTCGGTGCAGGAAGACTCCTCGACCAAAAAGGTCAAAAAGCAGGACAAGATTAAAAAGGCCGAGGCCTCCGATCAGTCCAAGCATCTTCGCGATAAAGATGAGCTGTACGAGGTCTACGACGACTCGGGTATTGTGACCATGTACCTGACGGTCTCACGCGGCAACAGCTCCGAGAACACCGACCACAGCTGGGCCGAGATCAACACGTACTCGGTGTATGACTATGCCGACATGGGCGTGACGCGCTATCAGGTTATGGGCCTGCTGCAGCCGGGCGACGAAGACGGCCCGGTGGCCGGCGAGGTTGGCTATGGCGAGGAAGCGCCCAATGCCACCGTGCAGGTGCGCGGTCAGACATCGAGCAACAACTCGCAAAAGAATTACAAGGTGGAGCTCAAAAAGGGCAAGGGTACCTGGCGCCAACAGCGCGCGATTGCGCTCAACAAGCACATGGGCGAGGGCATGCGTTTTCGCAACAAGATGGCCTATGACCTTATCCGCGGGATTCCCCAGATGATGGGCCTGCGCACGCAGTTTGTGCATCTGTGGGTGTGCGACCAGACCGAAAAGTCCAACGATACCTTTCAGGACTACGGCCTGTTTACACAGGTGGAGCAGCTCAACAAGACGGCGCTTAAGGCACATGGCCTGGATAAGAACGGGCATCTGTACAAGGTGAACAGCTTCGATTTCCATCGCTACGAGGACACCATTAAGCTCGCCGATGATCCCGACTACAACCAGGCAAACTTTGAGGGCATGCTCGAGATTAAGGGTGATTCGGACCACACCAAGCTCATCGAGATGCTCGATGCGCTCAACGATGAATCGCAAAAGATCGATGATGTGCTCGATACCTACTTTGATACCGAGAATCTGGTCTATTGGCTGGCGTTTCAGATTCTGACGGGCAACTGTGATACGCAGAACCGTAACTGCTATCTGTACAGCCCGCTCAACTCAAATACCTGGTACTTTTTAGATTGGGATAACGACGGCATGCTGCGTAAGCTGGAGCTTTCTCTTACCGGGTTTTCGGACTACGCGAGCTGGGAGCGCGGTGCAAGCAACTACTGGGGCAACGTACTGTTCAATCGTGCGCTGCGCAGCAAATCGTTCCGCAGCGAGCTCGACCGCGCCGTCAAGGACCTGCGTTCGTATATGACCGAGGCACGCCTGAGCAAGATGATCAAGCACTACCGCGAGGTTACTGAATCGCTAGTTTTTGCTTCGCCCGATATCGACCATCTGCCTGTCACCAAGGACCAATACGAGCAGATCGCCGCGGCGATTCCCTCCGAGATCGAGGAGAACTACAAGAGCTTTCGCGAGAGTTTTAAAAAGCCCATGCCGTTCTACATCGGCGTGCCGCAGATCGATAACGGTAAGCTGCGTATTAACTGGGATGCGTCCTACGACTTTGAGGCGCGCGACATTCGCTACACTGTGGAGCTTGCTCGTGACTATGCCATTAGCGACGTGGTCTTTAAGGCCGAGGACGTGCTGCTTCCCGAGGTGACCTGCGATGCGCCCGATGCCGGCCAGTATTTTGTGCGTTTGCGTGCCACCAACTCCGACGGTTATAGGCAAGATGCGTTTGACTACTATGTGACCGACGACGGCAAGCACTACGGCATGAAGTGCTTTTACGTGCAAGACGGCGGTAAAGTCGTGGAGGACACGTATGAGGAGGGCTAGCGCGCTGCTTGAGCGCTTGGCGGCCCCGCCTGTGCGTACCACGCAGGAGCGTTACCGCCACGAGCTCAAATATCTCATTAACGAGGGCGAGCACGCTGCGCTTGCCTGTCGCATGGCGCCGGTGTTTAAGCTGGACAAGCATGCGCGGGCGGGCGGTTACACCATTCGTAGCCTGTATTTTGACGATTGCTGCAATTCGGCCTACGAGGAAAAAGACGCCGGCATTCTCATGCGCAAAAAGTATCGCGTGCGTATCTATAACGGCAGCGACAAGGTGATTAAGCTCGAGCGAAAAAAGAAGTACGGCAGCTGGATCTACAAGGAGGACGCACCGCTTACGCGCGGCGAGTTTGAGCAGATTCTGGCCGGCGACTACGACTTTTTGCTGAGGAGCCCCTATCCGCTCTGCCGCGAGTTCTACATCGAGTGTATCTGCAACATGATGCGCCCGCGGACCATCGTGGACTACGAGCGCGAGCCGTGGGTGATGGATGAGGGCACCGTGCGCATTACGTTTGACATGAACGTGCGTGCCGCGGTGGGAAGCTTCGATATCTTTGACGCGACGCTGCCCGCGTTGCCTGTGCTGGAGCCCGGCAAGCTGGTGATGGAGGTCAAGTTTACGGAGTTTTGCCCGCAACTGGTGCGCGATATGGTGCCGCCGGGCGCAGCCGAGCTTACGGCGGTCTCCAAGTACTGTCTGTGTTACGAAAAGACCGCCTACCTGCGCGGTTTTACCTACTGGGAATCGGATTTTGAGAACCGAGGGGATATTTAGACCATGAGCACCAGGGACTTTTTTAAAAACTCCGTCTTGGAGGCGTTTGGCCAGGTCGACCCTGCCAAGATTGGCCTTTCGCTGCTCGTGGCGCTCGCCATGGGCATCCTGATCTATTACGTGTACAAGCGCTTTTTTACCGGCGTGGTGTATTCGCGTAGCTTTGCCGTGACGCTTGTGGGCATGTGCGTGCTCACCTGCATGGTCACGCTCGCGATTTCGACCAACGTGGTCATCTCGCTCGGTATGGTCGGTGCTCTGTCAATCGTCCGCTATCGTACGGCGGTTAAGGACCCGCTCGACCTGCTGTATCTTTTTTGGGCCATTACCACAGGCATTACGGCAGGCGCCGGCATGTACGCGCTCGTGGGGCTTACGGCAGTGGTGATTGTGGTGATGATTGCCGGCTTTGCGAGCCACCAGGACAAGGCGCGCGTGTACATGATTGTCATTCACTACACGGGCCAGACCACCGGCGACGATATCGTGCGTGCATTTGGGCGCACCAAGTTTACCGTCAAGTCCAAGACCATGCGCGGCGACAAGGTGGAAATGGCCGTCGAGGTGTTCTCGGACGGTGTTGACATGCCCTATGCGGACGCCATTCGCGCGCTCGACGGCGTTGAAGATCTGACGTTGATCCAATACAACGGCGAGTACCACGGGTAGGACCCTAGCGAGCAGATTGTACAAAGAGGGGCGCTTCTGGTCGAGCATACGTCAGCGAGCGGGTAGCTGCCGTGGCTATTATGTTCCGGCGTTCTAACGAACGCCGGACCGCTCGACGCTGCGCGGGCATCTGCCGGGCGATCTGCCGCTCAAACCGTCGCTCGCGTACATATAGTACGCTTCGCTCCTCTTTCGCGGCACCTCGCCACGGCAGCTGCCCGCTCGCTGACGTATGCTCGACCTGAGTGGGCCGATTTGGTTCGCATGCCGTCTTCACGGGTATCATGGTGAAAGCGATTTCAACGACGGGGGTTCTCGTGGTAAAGATGAAAGATGTGGCCGAGCTGGCCGGCGTTTCGAGCGCCGCCGTCTCGCGCTACCTCAACGGTGGATATATCTCGGCGGACAAGGCCGAGCGCATTAAGCATGCAATCGAGCTGACCGGATACGTGCGATCCAGCCAGGCTCGCGCGCTGCGCACCGGTTCCACCAAGCTCATTGGCGTCATCGTGCCCAAGATCAACTCGGAATCCGTCAGCCGCATTACGGCGGGTATCGGGCAGGTGCTTGGCCGCCGCGGCTACCAGATGCTGCTTGCCAATACCGATAACGCCCCCGATCGCGAGCTCGAGTACCTCGATTTATTCCAAAACCACCCGGTCGATGGCATTGTGCTGGTGGCAACCATGATCACCGACGAGCACCGTCGCGCGATTGAGTCGTGCCGTGTGCCCATTGTGTTGATCGGCCAACATGTCGAGGGTGCGGCGTGCGTCTATCACGACGATTACGAGGCTGCCTTTGAGCTGGGCCGTGCGCTTGCGGGTCGCGTGGACGGCAAGATTGCCTACATTGGAGTTACCGAAGAAGACCGCGCGGCTGGTTATGAACGCCGTCGCGGTTTTGAGGCCGGTTTGCGCGCCGCGGACAACCCGCTCGATGCCGCTTTGATTCGCCTGGGCTCGTTTACGCTCGACTCGGGCTATCGCGCTGTGCGCGAGCTGCTTGCCGATGCCCGCGATGTTTCGTTTGTCGCCTGCGCGACCGACACCATGGCGGCGGGCGCGCTGCGTGCCATCGATGAGGTTCGCGGTATGGGCGAGGGCATACACCGCGTGAGCGGTTTTGGCGACAACGCGTTTTTGCGCGCGCTGACGGGCGGCATTCCCACCGTGCATTATGGCTACCTGACCAGTGGCGTCGAGGCGACCAATATGTTGCTCAACACGCTCGATGGCGTGGAGGGGGAGAGTGGTCTAAAGACGCTCAAGCTCGGCCATCAGCTTATGAATGTCTAGACTTTGGGCACGTCTGCCTGCCTCTGAGCCGCCTCTTTTTGCTTTAAAACTACCTTTCGCCGGCTTTTTCCTACCGTTCACCCTACTGTGAAAACGATTACAGACATATGAGACTGAAAACGATTACAGTGTAAATTTCAAAGATGGCCGGGTGCAGATGCGCCCGTTGGAGGAAAGGGAAGTCATGGACTACCGCAAATCAGCCCAAGAGGTGCTCGACAACATCGGTGGCGCCGGCAACGTTGTTTCGGCCGCACACTGCGCCACGCGTCTGCGCCTTGTGATTGCCGATAACGCCAAGGTCGACAAGGAGGCCCTCGAGAATATCGACGGCGCCAAGGGCGTCTTTGAGGCCCAGGGCCAGCTCCAGATTATTTTTGGTACCGGCACCGTCAACAAGGTCTACGAAGAGTTCATCGCGCTTAGCGGCGTCGAGGCTGCCACCAAGGCCGAGGTCAAGGAGGCCGCGGCGCAGCAGCAGAACATCTTTATGCGTGCCATTAAGGTGCTCGGCGACGTCTTTGTCCCCATCATCCCCGCCATCGTGGCTTCGGGCCTGCTGCTGGGCATTATGAGCGCCCTCAACTTTATGGCCTCTAACGGCTTTATCGCGCTCGACACCAATAACTTTATTTATAAGATCGCCGACCTGGTCTCGGGCACGTCCTTTGGTATTCTGCAGATCCTGATCGGTTACTCCGCCGCTAAGGCCTTTGGCGCCAACCCGTATTTGGGCGCCGTCGTTGGCGGTGCGTTCATCAACTCCTCGCTGCAGAGCGCCTATACGGTTGCCTCCGAGGGCGTGCAGACCATGGTCACCGTCATCCCCGGCGTCTACAGCTTTGAGTGGGTCGGCTATCAGGGCCACGTGATCCCCGTCGTCATCGCCTGCGCAATTCTGGCCTTCCTCGAGAAGCGCCTGCACAAGATCGTTCCCGAGATGTTCGACCTCTTTGTGACTCCGCTCGTCTCGGTGTTCGTGACCGTGCTCGTGACGCTCGTTGCCGTCGGCCCCATCTTTGTCTGGGCTGAGAACGCCATCCTCGGTCTGATTCAGGCCCTGCTGACCCTGCCCTTCGGCATCGGTTCCTTTATCGTCGGCCTGTTCTATGCCCCCACGGTCGTTACCGGTATCCACCAGATGTACACCGCCATCGACCTGGGCCAGCTCGCCCAGTACGGCGTGACCTACTGGCTGCCCATCGCCAGTGCTGCCAATATCGCCCAGGGTGGCGCCGCGCTTGCCGTTGCCTTTAAGACCCGCGATGCCAAGATCAAGGGTCTGGCGCTTCCTTCGGCTCTGTCCGCCTTCATGGGCATTACCGAGCCTGCCATTTTTGGTGTTAACCTGCGCTTCTTTAAGCCCTTCATCGCCGGCTGCATCGGCGGCGGTTGCGGCGCCCTGGTCTGCGCGCTCACCTCGCTTGTTGCTTCCGGCACCGGCGTTACCGGCATCTTCGGTATCCTGCTGTGCCTGGCCCAGCCCGTGCAGTACGCGATCATGTTTGCGGTCGCCGCGCTGGTTTCCTTTGCTATCTCGTTTGTCCTGTACAAGGACGAGCCCAAGGCTTCCGAGCAGGCCTAAGAGCTTTTGATTGAGGGGATGCCCGCGGGTCGTATGCTCGCGGGCGTTTCCCGTATCTGGTGCCGATCTCTGGTGCCTTGTTACTTTCGATCCGTTAGGACTTTGATATGTCTAATGCACTTGGTCGCGACCTTGCAAAGCTGGTCGCCGCTGTTGACGCCGCCGCCTCTGAGTGCGGTCATGGCGCGTATGGCCAACGCTTCCATATTATGCCGCCGGCGGGTTGGCTCAACGACCCCAACGGTCTTTGCCAAGCGGGCGGCGTGTTCCATGCCTATTTTCAATATGCGCCGTTTGATGTCGAGGGCGGCGTTAAGGCCTGGGGCCATGCGACGAGCCGCGATCTTATAACGTGGGACTATGTTGGCGCTCCGCTGCTGCCCGACGAGCCGTTCGATTGCCACGGTGTGTATTCGGGCTCCGCGCTTGCCGAGGACGGTCGCATTCGCGTGCTCTATACGGGCAACGTTAAGCTTTCCGATGCGGACGGCACGTACGACTACGTCAATACCGGCCGCCGCGCCGATACTGTTTATGTGGAGAGCGCCGACGGTCAGTCGTTCGACGCCAAGCGTGTGGTGCTGGCTTCCGAGGATTATCCCGAGGATTTGACCTGCCACGTGCGTGACCCCAAGGTGTGGCGCGATGATGATGGGCGTTATCACATGGTGCTGGGCGCGCGTCGTCGCGTGGACGGGCCGCATGTCGATAGCCGTTTTTGCGCCATGCACGGCGAGGGTGCCGGACGCGATGTGGGCGAGATCCTGGTGTATGGCTCGCCCGATATGCTGAGTTGGGAGCTCGAGAGCCGTGTGTCTACGCCCGAGCGTTTTGGCTTTATGTGGGAGTGCCCGGGATACCTTGAGCTTGAGGCGGATGGCGGTGTGCCGGCGAAGTGGTTGTCCTTCTCGCCCCAGGGGCTCGAGGGCGGTCGTTGGGACCGCGGCAATGTGTATGCAGCGGGCTACATGCCTGTAACGGGCGACATTACGGGCGGCAATGACGCTTATGAGCTGGGCGAGTTCCGCCTGTGGGACGCTGGTTTTGACTTCTATGCTCCGCAGGAGTTCACGGCCGAGGATGGTCGCCATATTTTGATCGGCTGGATGGGCATGCCCGATGAGCCAACCTATGGCAACGCGCCTACCGTGGCGTGCGGCTGGCAGCACTGCATGACGGTGCCGCGTGAGCTTACAGCCGGTGCCGGCGGCGTAGTGCTGCAGCAGCCGGCGCGCGAGATTGAGCACCATTATGCCTCGGTGCGTGTGGGGGAGGGCTCGTTGGAGGTTGCCGGCG
>CALLFD010000135.1 GCA_937997605.1 uncultured Collinsella sp.
CCCAGAGGACATAGCCTCTGAGCTGCGAACATTTGGTGGGCGTTAGAAGATTTGAACTTCTGACCTCTTCCGTGTCAGGGAAGCGCTCTCCCCCTGAGCTAAACGCCCGATCAAGGGTGCGCAAGCGCGCAAGGGATAATATAACGGAGCCTGAACTCGGTGGCAAGAACATTTTTAAAAATCGCTTACATTGTGGAATTCGGGGGCTTTGTCGTATCCATTTCAAAAGAGCCTGCTGCCGCGATTTGGCTGTCGCATAATGCAAGGCCATTGCGGTATCGAGCTATGGAAAGACGCCTGCGGAATTGTCCTACCGATAAGCGGACAAGCCTCCAGCTGGTGACTTCGCCGTGGTAAGGTAAGCCGAATTGTTTCCAGGCTGTTTCGGGGGAGTGGAATGAGCAAAGAGTGTGTCGAGCAGGTCGAAGGCGCAGGGGCTTCGGTGCCGATGACCGATATATCGAACATTGATGTGCCCGAGGGCACCGACGAGCTCAGCCGTAGCACCCGCCGCGCCTGGCGCGAGCGCCTTAACGATGCGTCGTCGCGCAAGATGATCACGGGCGTCTTGGCTACGCTGGTGGGCGGTTCGTTTTGGGGCTTCTCGGGCACCAGCGCGAGCTTTCTGTTCGATACCTACCACGTCGACACCTTGTGGCTTATGAGCGTGCGTCAGATTCTCGCCGGTCTACTCTTTATGGCCGTGGTTGTTACGCGCGACCGCGAGCGCCTGATTAAGCTCTGGACCACACCCGCCGATCGCAAGCAGCTGCTGCTCTTTACCGCTTTTGGCCTGCTGTTCAACCAGTTTTGCTATCTTTCGGCCGTGCGCCTGACGAACGCCGGAACCGCGACGGTGCTCCAGTGCCTGCAGCTCGTTATCATCATGGGCTACGCCTGCGTGACCGATCGCCGCATGCCGCGCACTCGCGAAGTCATCGGCATTGGCCTGGCTCTGGGTGGAACCTTTTTAATCGCCACCGGCGGCGACCCCACCAGCCTGAATATCTCGCCGCTTGGCCTGGCAGCAGGTCTTATGTGTGCGGTCAGCGCCGCGTGTATGGCGGTGATTCCCGCCAAGATCCTGCCCGAATACGGCAGCCCCATCGTCACGGGCTCGGCAATGCTTACGGCGGGCGTGGTCTCGTGCGTCTTCGTGCAGCCTTGGGCACATATGCCGGCGCTCGACGCCGCCGGTATCGAGGCGCTCGCGGTGTTCGTGGTTATCGGCTCGTTTTTTGCTTACATGCTCTATATGCAGGGCGTTAAGGACATCGGCTCGGTGCGTGCGAGCCTCATCGGAACTGTGGAGCCGGTTTCGGCGACCATCACCAGCGCCGTTATGCTGGGCACGGTGTTTTTGCCGACCGACCTTATCGGCTTTGCCATGATCATCGTGATGATGTTCCTCACGGTGTAGTTGACGCCGCCGCCAAGACAGAAAAGGTGTTGTGCCGCATTTTCGCCAATTGATGTCCGTGTCTGGAGTTTAGCTGTCGATGCTCAAAATGCCATAAACTAGTAACGTTATGGACTTTTTCATTGCGACTCAATTGCGAGGATTTCTTTATGGCTGGTAATCACTTTAAGGGCGGCGATAGCGGCCGTCCTGCAGTTCCGCCGCGTCCGAACGGGGCTGGTAAGGCCGGCACGCCGGGCGGCGCTGGACAGGGCGGTTCCGGTAAGCGCGTGTCCCCGGGCGAGACGGCGATGTTTACCGCTCTGTACGAGCAGTCTCAAAAGGCAAAAAAGACCGGCCGTGCAAGAGGGAATGTCTTTGCGGGCGGTGCAACCTCCACGTCGCAGCCGAGCGGGGCTCCTTCGGTACCTGCGAACAACGCAGGTGCTGCCAACGCCGCGAATACCGCCGGCAACGTTAATGCCGGCAAGGCCGCCAACAATACTCCCTCTTCCGGTGGCGCGGGGCTTACAGGTAACCTTGGCACGATTTACACCGGCGCCTCCGAGACTGGCACGTTCGCCCGCCTGGATGATAGCGGCGCCGAGTTTGCGGGCTCGGGTTCCAAGGAAGATTATTACGATTTTGGCTTGAACTACGGTAGCGACGCTTCGTCGAGTTCGACCTCTGACGGTCTGGTCCGTCATCGCCATCGCAAGGGCGAGCGCAAAAAGCGTCACACCGGCGCCATTATTGCCGCTGTGGTCGCGGTGCTTCTCGTTGCGCTTGGCGCAAGCGGCTTTATGCTGCTTAACTCGGCAAAGACCGTAAAGAGTGAAGCGAAGGAGGCTGTCGAGATCGTCGGTGGCCTTAAGGACAAGGTCACGTCGGGCGATTTTTCGACGCTGCCTGACGACGCGAAGAAGATCGATGAGCTCTGCAACAGCATGAAGGCGGAGACCTCGAGCCCGCTGTGGGCGGCGGCTTCGTTTATCCCGGTGTATGGCAGCGATATCAATGCGGCCCGCACCATGATTGACGCCCTGTCCGATGTCTCGAGCAATGCGCTGGTTCCCATGGCCGACAACCTCTCGCAGGCTACGCCCGGCAAGCTGTTCCAGGACGGCATGATTAACGTGTCCGCGCTGCAGGCGGTCGCCGATTCGCTTTCCAGCAGCTCGAAGGTGTTCAAGAGCGCCAACGAGAAGATCCAGGGCATTGGCGATACTCATATTTCTCAGGTGACCGAGCTGGTCGATAAGGCCAAGGACGGCTTTGCCACCCTCAACGGCGCGGTTGACGCGGCGGAGAAGGTTGCCCCCGTCCTCCCCCAGATGCTCGGCGCCAACGGCCAGACGCGCAACTACCTTATGTACGCCATGAACAACGTCGAGATTCGTGCCTGCGGCGGCTTTGGCGGTTCGCAGGGTCTGATTTCGGTCACCGACGGCCAGATGTCGATTGGCGAGTTTGTTCCCTGCATTGCGCGCAGCAAAGACGAGGCGGTTGAGAGCGTCGACGAAGAAGATGAGACGCTGTTTGGTGACCACAGCAACCTATACATCTCGGGCAACACCTATTCGCCCGACTGGCCCCGTAATTCACAGCGTGTCGCCGCGCTGTGGAAGTCTGAATATGGTCAGGACGTCGATGGCGTCATTGGTATCGATCCGGTATTCCTGCAGTATCTGTTGGGCCTCGTGGGTAATGTTTCACTGCCCGACGGTACAGTCGTTGACGGTACTAACGCGGCGAAGGTGCTTATGCATGATGTGTACTGGAACTATCCGGTCGAGGAGTCGGACGGCATCTTTGCATCCGTCGCCAGCGCTGCCTTTGACAAGATCCTTGGCGGTATCGGCGACGTCGATGTTGCGAACCTTGTCAGCGCCGTTGAGCGCGGTGCCGAAGAGGGCCGCCTGATCGCGTGGATGAAAAACGATGACGAGCAGAACGCTATCAAGGAGATGAACATCGACGCCTCACTGCCCGATCCGGATGACCCGAGTGAAGATCCCGTTGCTGGTGTCTACTTTAACAACCTGAGCTTCTCCAAGCTCGACTGGTATCTGAACGCCGATACGCAGATTGGTCAGGGCGTGAAGAACGGCGACGGCGCTTGCTCGTATCGCATCACCGTTACCCTGACGAACATCATGACGCAGGAGGAGGCAGGTAAGCTGCCCGACTACGTAGCGGCCAGCGCGCCTGGGACCTCGCGTGACGATGAGCGCTTGTATGTATCACTGTTTGCGCCGACAGGCGGCAGCATTACCGATCTAACCGTCGAGGGGACTCAGTTTGGACTGTTCGCTGCCACTTGGCACGGAGTTCCCTGCTATTCAGGAACCGTTGACCTGCATGCTGGCGAGACGACGACGATCACGTATACGCTGACCACGT
>CALLFD010000136.1 GCA_937997605.1 uncultured Collinsella sp.
CCGAGACCAGCAGCACGTAGGCGTCCTGGTTTCCTCTTCCGTCCGTATATTCCACCACGTCGAAGTCGTAATCGAATATGCCGTCGCGCTCCACGTCGCCCTCGCCAAACCCAAGGGGGAAGTCCACGGGCGCGGGAGCGGACCACGTGCCGTTTGTTTTTGTATGTACCACCAGTCGCGAGCGGCCATTGTCGCCGTAGCGCACCGAGGCGATACGGAATAGGCACTCCACGCCGGCAATCATCGTTAGCTTCATGTGGGCTTCGCTGAGCACGCCGGAAAACAGCACGTTGTCGCTCGAGGGTTTTATGCCGCCGCGATCGTCCTCCGACACGCCGGCAGAATTGGCGTTGGGGTCCGCAACGGCGTTCGTCGCCTGCCCGATATAGGTGTACTCATACATCGGCGCGGCATTTTCGTCGTTCTCCATCAGCACGTGGACGAAATGTTCGACCTGTCCCGTGTCGTCGCTCTCCGCGTCTGCCTCGAGTTCAATGCACGTGACTGACCGGTCCCAATCGCGCACGACAGGCACGACGTTTACGGCAGTGGCCTTAACCTCGGCGCGTGCGAGCAGCTCGGCGTTGGTGACGATGGTGGCCGATGCGATAAATTGCGGCACGCCGGCCGCCTCGATGTTGCCGGGCGTGCCGAAGCAGGCATCCAACGTGTAAGGCGTATCTCCGCCCAATGCGAGCTCAGAGCGCTGGAGCACATACTGGTTGCCATTGTTCACCGACATATTCCACGAATCGAGGAGTGTGGGCCACGACCCCGACCAAGCCTTGGTGGTCCACTTGAACATTACGAATTGGAGTATCACATCGACATCGACGTCTGCACCTACGCGCAGTCGCGGAAGCTGGTGTCCATCTGCCTTCTCGTACCCAATGAACAGCGTGAGGGATGCGGCGCCGCGCACGGCAGACGAAGCGACGCCTGCAACGCCGGCGCCAAAGGTGACGGCAAGCCCGATCTGGATGGTGAACGAGCCCGACGTGTTTGAATAGTCGAGCGAAATGTTTTTAAAAAACGCCGCGCCGCTGCCGTGCGTGTGGGCACCCACGGCGAGCGCCAGCTTCGCCAGCACCCAGGGGTTGACGTTTAGGAAAAAGGTCACCGGTCCTAGGGTAAACTGCTCGGTCCAATTGAGGTCGGTTCTTACCTGGAAGAGGGCCTTAATATTGCCGTATGCGGGGTCGTTGTTGTTACCCCAGGTTTTGCCCACCCAATCGTAGGCGAGCGAGCCGTACAGCTGCGTGGCGATATCCATCGTAAATAGCAGCGTGCAGTGGTGGCGAAGCAGCTTGGTGTTCCTTGGGTCGGTGCCCGAACCGGCACTCATGCTCTTGTACTGATTCCACTTCCCCTCCATCTCGTCGAGGTAGCGGTTTGCCTGCTTGGCACCCGACTCGCGCGGTGACTTCTTCCAGTACTCCGGATCCGGATTGCCCGAATCGTTCATGTAGCCGACCGGTTTGTATCCTCCGCCAAACAGTACGTACCCGGCAAACGAGAAATCGAACAAAATGGGGAACGAAGGCATCCAGCACGTGAACTTATTGCCGCCGATGCCGGGAAACGCCGCTGGGAAATCAAACGGAGTGACCTCTTGGTCCATGGTAGTGGGGACGATAGTGGTCGAGCCCGATTCCGCCTTTGCGGCCGGCGCGGTGACAACGGCCATGGGGGAGGAGAGTGTATAGGTCTTGCCCTGGTAGTCGAGGACAAAGCGCAGCTTACACCCTTCTTCCAGAAGGCCCGATGCCGCATCGATGAACTTGTCTTCGAGCGTGAACGTCGCCAGATTATCCGCGCCCGATGCGCTGGCCTTGACTTGGCCAATCTGCGTGACGGTTTCGGATGAGCTGCCCGCAGCGGGCATCACTTTGTTGATGCGCAGCGTTGCCTGTCCACCCTGTGGCAGATGTGCCTGCACGGTAAAGGCGTGCGTGTCGGGTTGGTCGTTTGCCGTGTCGTCCTTCGGCAATGCCATGAACGTAGCGTCGGCGTACTGGATGTCCCATTCGTCGAATGTGAGCTGGCGGAAGTACGGCTCGCCGTCGGAAAGCGGACGCGTGGGCGCGGTTATGGCGGTGCCGCCCTGGATACGCGCAAGGGGAATCTCGACATCACGGTAGCCCGCCATGCTAATGGAGATGCCGCCGTTAAAGTCGTACGCGTCGAGAAGCGTCGCCTCGTCCACGTAGCCTTCCGAAAGCGGAGCGACCTCAAAGATGGCCGTGCCCTCGTCGTCGGTCGTGGCGGTGAGCTGCTTGCCTGCGGCATAGCGCGATGTGAGCGTGACCTGGGCACCCATGATGGGCGTATTCTTGTTGGCGACGTCGACCACGACCACACCGAACATGGTGCGCGAGAGAACGAGCACCCTGAAGGGGTCTTTTTCGTCGGCATAGGCTTCGGTGGGCGCGAACGGCAATATGAAGGCGTTTGCGCTTCCCGGCACGCGCGGCAACATAATGCTCGCTAACGAGGACGCTCCGGCAACAAGTAACGAACGGCGATCAAGCATCTTGGGCTCCCATCCCGCAAATATCGGAGGAAATAATCCAATTTTGCGAGAAGGTGCCCCGTGGTGGTAGTGCCGTTCAAGGGTCAAAATGTCCAATTTGATCGAGCGAAGCGCCGGGTTCCGGAACGCGTTCGATGCGCTTGGCAGCCCGGTCGCTAACGCAACATATGCGCGACCAGCTCCGCGCGCGTGCCGATGCCAAGCTTTGCGTATACGCCGGATAGGCGGTTTTTGACGGTGCCCGGCGATACTCCCATATGGCGTGCGATTTCGGCGTTGGTCCACCCACGGCAGGCGAGCATGGCCATGGTGAACTCCGTGGTCGTTAGATCGTCGGCCACGTCCTCGCCCGAATCGGGGTTGTGGATGCGCCGCCAACCGTAGCTGAATCGATACGTGATCTCGATGATGTGAGCGAAGTCGTCAGGGTATTGCGTTTTTAGGCACGCCTCGATGAGTCCCTGTAAAAGGCCGTGATGCTCGCCAATGAGCTCGATAAGGCCGTCGGGACGCGCAATGTTCCAAGCGGTTCCGAAGTGTGCCTTTGCGGCGTCGACGTCTTTGAGACTCATGCATGCCATAGAAGCTGCCAAGTGCAGGAACAGCTCCGAGATGGGATAACTTCCCTGTTTCATGATCAGGGCGTTTTCCGCCATACCCAGACTGCGGCCATATTCGCCGCGCAGATACAAGGCGTGTGCCATCACGTAGCTGGCGAACAGGCGCAGGCCTTCGGGCAGATGCGCCGCAAGCGGATAAAACTCTTCGGCGGAATACGGGGAAGGCAAGTGCAGCAGGACGCTCGCGGCGGAGGCGAACAGGATATGCGTGGCGTGGACGGCGGGCGATTCCTCGTCAGCCGGCGTATCGAGGATGCCAGCAAGGCACCGGCGGGCGTCGGCGATACGGTTGAGCGACAGGCTGGCGTATCCGCAGATAAAGCATGCGGAATAGTGCAGCGCGGGATCGGTGGCGTCAAGATAGAGGCGCGCTGTCTTGGCAGCGAGGGCGGCCTGTCCGCGAAAGTACAGCGCTTCTGCCGTGGCAATGGTGCGCGAATCGGGGTCGGAAATGCCTGCAACCGCAGTGTCAATCTGTCCCGGCACAAAGGCGGTGCACATCAACGGCATGGGAACGCATGGGTAGCCATCGCAGTCCATCTTCCATCTCCCAACAGCTGGCAACAATAGCAGCAATTGTACTCCTGTTGCTCGGGACCCCTTTCGTTTTACTGTTCGGTTAACGCTGCGGATCGTTTTGGAAGGCTTACGAGCATGGTAGTCCCGTTCTCGGAACTTGTTTCGACCTCTACCGTGCCACCGTGAAGCACTGCAATCTCCCAAACAAGCGCTAGCCCGAGTCCTGCGCCGCCGTATGCCCTACTGCGGGATTTGTCTAGACGAAAGAACGGCTGGAAGATGCTCTCTCGGTACTGCTTGGGTATTCCCGGGCCCT
>CALLFD010000137.1 GCA_937997605.1 uncultured Collinsella sp.
CACACGGTCGTTGCCGCGTCGCCTGCGCCCAGGTCGGCCGAGATCACGATCTCGGACGCCTCAAAACGTCGCAGAGCCTCGTCCTCGTCAAAGGGAACGGTCAGACCATCGCGACAGACGGGCATGCCCATCATGTCGATGGAAACGTCTTCCTGATTAAACTTCACGCCGCACTTGCCAAGCGCCATGGCGACGCGGCCCCAGTTGCAGTCGTGGCCGGCGATGCAGGTCTTGACGAGCGGCGAATTGGCGACGGCGCGGGCGGCGATATCGGCTTCCTCGTCGTTGGCGGCGCCGGCGACGTTAACCGTCACGAGCTTTGACGCACCCTCGCCATCGGCCGCAATGTTGCGCGCCAGGCTCTCGCACACCTCGTGCACGGCAAAGGCCAACTCGTCAAAGGCATCAGTACCCTCGACGATGGCCTCGGCATCTGCGACTGCAGCGCCAGAAGCAAGCATGATGCAGGTGTCGTTGGTCGAGGTATCAGAATCGACCGTCACTTTATTGAAGGTCTGCTTAACGGTCGAGAGCAACAGGGCGTGGAGCGCCGCCGGCTCGACGGGGGCATCGGTAGTAATGACCGCGATCATGGTGGCCATATTAGGCATGATCATGCCCGAGCCCTTGCACATACCGCCCACCGTATAGGCATTGCCTGCGTGCCCCGCAGCCTCACTGCGATAGCGAACGGCATACTCCTTGGAATGTGTATCAGTCGTCATGATAGCGCGGGCGGCATCGGCGCCACCATGAGCGGAGAGCGCCTCGAAGGCGGACGGA
The DNA here is from genome assembly GCA_937997605.1 of uncultured Collinsella sp. GTDB lineage: Bacteria > Actinomycetota > Coriobacteriia > Coriobacteriales > Coriobacteriaceae > Collinsella. Next base: position 784 of record CALLFD010000137.1, read on the forward strand.
ACGGCCGTCTCAAACGTGTCGATCGGCAGAATCTGTCCGATCACGCCTGTGGATGCAACTAGGATCTGCTGGGGTTCACAGCCGATGACCTGCGACGCGATGTTGCATGTCTCGCGCGCACAGGCTAGGCCGGTCTCGCCCGTGGCGGCGTTCGCGTTGCCGGAGTTGATTGAAACACCGGCGATGATGCCATAGCCCTTGTCCGCACCGCCCAGGTTGGCACGGCTCACCTGCACGGGCGCCGCGCAAAAGCGGTTGGTCGTAAACACGCCGGCACCTGGACAGGGCTTATCGGGCACGACGAGTGCATAGTCCAAGCGCTCGGGATTCTTCCGGAATCCCGCATGGATACCTGCAGCCTTAAAGCCGGCCGCTGCCGTAACGCCGCCCTCGACGGCGCGAATCTTGATATCAATCAGGTCGGTATTCATCGTCCCTACGACTCCTTATATCAAATAAAAAAGCGGGCATCGGCTGGCACGCCATACCGGTCGCAATTAGTAGACCAGCTTAAAAGTGGCGCCCAACTCGATACCCGACTACCAAATCGTTAACAATCGAATGTGCTACACCGGGCACGCCACTGTGGGCAAGCCTCGTCGCTCGTCAAAGCCAAAGACGATATTGGCGCACTGGACCGCTTGGCCCGCAGCGCCCTTGCACAGATTGTCGATGGCGCCCGTCGCCACCAGCACGCCCGCGCGCTTGTTGAACGCAAGGCCAATCTGGGCGGCGTTGGTGCCGACGACCGAAGCCGTCTTGGGCTGCTGGCCGGCATCGAGCACGCGCACAAAGCTGCGTCCGGCGTAAAACTTCTTGTAATGGTCGACGACGTCCTCAAGGGCCAACGCGTCGAGAGCCTGCGGCGCGAGCGGCATCGTCACCGTGGAAAGCAGGCCGCGCTTGAGCGGTGCCAAGTGCGGAGTAAAGACGACGCGATCGGTCAGGTCCAGGATCTGCTCAATCTCGGGCGTATGGCGATGTTTGCCTACGCCATAGGCCTCCAGGTTCTCGTCCGCGCTACAAAAATGGGTGCGAGCGTTGCAGGACTTACCGGCGCCCGTCACGCCACTAATGGCATCGACGATTACGGGGCCGTTCTCTGCCACCCAGCCCGCACGCACGGCAGGAGCGGCAGCAAGGCTCGTTGCGGTGGGAT
>CALLFD010000138.1 GCA_937997605.1 uncultured Collinsella sp.
CCAATCAAGATTCGTGTGGTCGAAGGTCGCCGGGTTCTTGGAGATGCGGTCGAGCGAGAACTTGCTGGCCAGGACATCGCGCGGGATGATCGTGGTCTCGCCGTCGAGCGACCAGCCGAGCAGCGCCAGATAGTTGACGAAGGCGTCGGACAGGTAACCGGCGTCGCGGTACTCCTCCACCGAGGTGGCGCCGTGGCGCTTGGAGAGCTTTTTGCCGTCGGCACCCAAGATCATGGAGATGTGGGCGAACGTGGGCACGGGCGCGCCGAGGGCCTCGTAGACCATGACCTGACGCGGGGTGTTGGACAGGTGGTCGTCGCCGCGGATGACATGGGTGATCTTCATCATGGCGTCGTCGACGACAGTCGCGAAGTTGTACGTGGGCGTGCCATCGGAGCGGAAGATGACAAAGTCGTCGAGCTCCTTGGCATCGAAGGTCACCTCGCCGTGGACGGCATCGTGGATAACGACGTCGCCGCGGTCCTCGGGCACCTTGATGCGCAGGACGTAGGACTCCCCGGCCTCGATGCGGCGGCGGGCCTCCTCGGGATCAAGATCGCGGCAACGGCGCTGATAGCCCTGGAAGGGGTCCTTGCGCTCCTGCGCGGCCTTGCGGTCGGCGTCGAGCTGCTCCTTGGTGCAGAAGCAGGGATAGGCCTTGCCCTCGTCCCAAAGCTTCTGGGCGGCCTGCTTGTACAGGTCCAGGCGCTCGGTCTGGGCGTAGGGGCCAAAATCGCCGCCCACCTCGGGACCCTCGTCCCAGTCCAGGCCCAGCCAACGCATGGCGCGCAGGATGATCTGCGTGTTCTCGTCGGTGGAGCGGGTGGGGTCGGTGTCGTCGATGCGCAGGATGAACGTGCCGCCGTTTGAGCGGGCGAAAGCCCAGTTATAGATAGCGGTGCGGGCGCCGCCGATGTGCAGCTTGCCCGTCGGTGAGGGTGCAAAGCGGACGCGAACGTCTGATGCCATGGAAATCTCCTCGATTGCAGGATGGATGTCTAACCGCACCAGTATAAAGCATCAAAGCAACCTCCGCATAAAGGGCACCGACCTAGTCATTGGGGACAGACTTAAATGACCAGTCGTTGGAGACGTTCTTAGTTTAAGGCTGGTCATTTAAGTCTGTCCCCAATGAGTAGGTGCGGAAAGGGTGTGAATGTTTGAATTACGCGCTATGATGTGCCCTTGCATAGAGAGCCCGGCGGAATGGTAACGGTCGCCGGGACACGTTTTTGAAAGGACAATCATGTCAGAAGAACTTCGTTCCATCCCACCCCAACACGGGTCCTTCGTTTTTACGTCGGAGTCGGTGACCGAAGGTCATCCCGATAAGATCGCTGACCAGATCAGCGACGCCGTCCTCGACGCAATCCTCGCTAAAGAAATAGAGCTCCAGGAGCAGGGCTACATCGCCCCCAACGGCGTGCCCGCCAACGTCGAGAACGTTCGCTGCGCCTGCGAGACCCTCGTGACCACCGGCACCGTCATCGTCGCCGGCGAGATCCGCACCCAGGCCTACGTCGACGTGCAGGAGATTGCCCGTGGCGTTATCCGCCGCATTGGCTACAACCGCGCAAAGTTCGGTTTTGACTGCGATACCTGCGGCGTTATGAGCCTCATCCACGAGCAGTCGCCCGATATCGCCCAAGGCGTTGACGAGTCCTTCGAGACCCAGACCGGCGCTACCACCGACCCGATCGACCTGATCGGTGCCGGCGACCAGGGCATGATGTTCGGTTATGCCTCCAACGAGACCAAGACCCTCATGCCCATGCCGCACTACTTGGCGAGCCGCCTAGCCGAGCGCCTGGCCGCCGTGCGTCACGACGGTACCCTCGCCTATCTGCGTCCCGACGGCAAGACCCAGGTCACCGTGCGCTACGAGGAAGGCAAGAGATCGGAAGAGCGTCGTGTAGGGAAAGAGTGTCCTACTGAGTGTAGA
>CALLFD010000139.1 GCA_937997605.1 uncultured Collinsella sp.
ATTCAAAACCTCTCGCACAGATAAAATCAGATTTCCGATCGCCTGACAGCTCTATATGACTCTGTTTTTGGGTACATTGTTGTCCCGATATTGAGCTTGGGGGATGTATGAATGATGAGACGATGGGCCAAGAGGATGCGGCCCAAGATGCAGAAGCTTGCGCTGAGGCCTTGGAGAGCTTAGACCGGATTTCACTCGATGAGATTGCGTTTGACGATTCGGGCGTTGATGTGCAGGATGAGCCGGAAACCAAAGCGCAGTCCGATGATCAGGATGCAGTCGACGTTGAGCCTGCCGAGGATGAGGCAGATCACGAAGACACCGAAAGCGAGGCCGGCAACCAGCCCGAATCCGACACGGGCGAGGAAACCGTCCTGCTCGACAGCTTACCGGCCGAGGATTCGCTGACTCGCGAGCTTCCTGGCCTGGGTTCTGCACCTGCCGTGGACGAGACCATCGCCATGGGCGATATTCCCCTACCGTCCGTTCCTTCGGCACGCGAAGCCGAGGTTCGTCATCGTAAGATGTCGCCCAAGCGCCGCAACCTGATGGTTGCCGGCGTTGTGGCCGTCGCGCTCGTCGCCGGCGGCGCAGGCTACGCAGCCTGGAACGGATACCGGCAAGAGCAGGCTGCCATCACCGCCGCCAATGCCCACACGATGATGTCGGTGCAGATTGGCGTACATGCCGCGGGGCTCGACTGTTCCGCCGGCTCCAAGATTCCCGTACAGGTGAGCGGTCAGGATTCTGACGGCTCCTCCGTGAGCGAAACGCTCTATGTTGACGAGCACGGCCGCGGCATCAAACTGCTGCCCGGCGATTACACGCTCTCCATCGCCGCCTCCCCCATCGCGGCCGACGGCACCATCTATACCGTCCCGACCACCAAGACGCAGGTCACCGTTAAGAGCGATGGACAGGATTTAAGTGCCCAGGCGACCTTTAAGCTCAAGGTGCCTTCGGCCGACACGGTAACCGACGACCAGATCGATGCCGCCGCCAAATATGCCGATGAGGGAGGCGCAAGCTCCGCCGCCACCGCCAAGGTGCTCCAGCAGGCGGCAACCGCGCGGCGCGACGCCGCCGTCAATGCCGTGAGCGCGCAAAAGGCACAGGCGGCCCGTGATGCCGACGCCCGTCATAAGGCAACCGACCTTTACCAGCTCGATATCCCCGTCGAGTGGTACGGCAAGGTCGAGACTTGGCAAAATGGAAGCACGCTATGCATCTATCTTGCCAGCGACAGCAATACGCCGATTGTGACGCTCGTCGCGGTGCGCGAGGGCGAGAGCTTTACGCCCGATGAGGGCGATACGGTTTTGGGTGCGGCCAATCTAGGCAACGGTTATACCGTCTACGCCAGCGGCCCCGTCTATCCGTACGTGGTGCCCCAGACCATCAACGGACGGACGCAGAATCCCGTGTCAACCTACCCCATGGACACGGCCATTGAGCTTGTCGAGCTCACGACCGGCAACCGCTATACGTATAGCCAGATCAAGAACGACCTGGTTGGCAAAGACGGCAACGCAGACGCCGCCACCAAACTCGAGACCGACTACCTCGCGCAGATCCTGCTGCCGAGTATCAAAGCCCAGGACTAGCCGGCCCGAAGACAGCCGCCCAACGCAGTTGCGGTGAAATAGGGATTGTTTTTGCTGGTCAAACCGCAAAACGGTCCCTATTTCACCGCAACTTTTTGGTGGCCTTTTTGGTGGCACTCAGCGCCACGGGTCAGCTTCGAACATCGGCTCGCGCTCGGGGCGGCGATCGCTGTAGGGGTCGTAGCCGTCGTCGTCCTCGTTCTCGGCACGGATGTAGGGGTCGCGCGGCTTGG
>CALLFD010000140.1 GCA_937997605.1 uncultured Collinsella sp.
GTCGTCTTGACGCTCGGCAGGCGGTAATTGGGGAGCTCCATGATAAACGGCACCGGGTCGCCCTTAAATGCCGTGCGGTTGAGCACCAAAGCCGCGACGCAGCCGACCACGATACCGATCAGATAGAGCGAGACCATGGCGGGAACCGTCGCCTGCGGGAAAAACGCCCCGCACAGCAAGCCGTAAACCGGCAGCTTGGCTGAGCAGCTCATAAACGGCGTGAGCATGACCGTCATCTTGCGGTCGTGCTCGGATGGGAGCGTACGGGTCGACATGATAGCCGGCACGGTGCAGCCAAAACCGACGAGCATGGGCACGAAACTGCGGCCCGACAGGCCAAAGCGACGCAACACCTTATCCATGACAAAGGCCACGCGCGCCATGTATCCGGAGTCTTCCAGAATGGAGAGGAACAAAAAGAGCACGACGATAATCGGCAGGAAGGTCAGCACACTGCCCACGCCCGTAAGCACGCCGTCGACAGCCAGCGAGCGCACCACGTCGTTGGTACCGAACGCCTTGAGGCCCGCATCGGCCGAGGCGATGATGGCAGCGATACCGTCCTCCATGAGTCCCTGCAACGCCGCGCCGATCACGCCAAACGTCAGCCAAAAGACGAGGCCCATGATCACCAGAAACGCCGGAATGGCTGTGTAACGACCTGTCAGGATGCGGTCAATCTTGACGGAGCGCACGTGCTCGCGGCTCTCGTGCGGCTTGACGACGCAACGCCCGCACACGTCGCCGATAAAGCTAAAACGCATATCGGCCAGCGCAGATAGGCGGTCGGTGCCGGCCTCGCCCTCCATCTGGGTGATGATGTGCTCGATAGCGTCGAGCTCATTGCGATCCAGGTGAAGCGACTCGGTCACCAGCTCGTCGCCCTCGACCAGCTTGGTCGCCGCAAAGCGCACCGGGATGTGCGCCGTCACGGCATGGTCCTCGATCAGGTTAGCAATACCGTGGATGCAGCGATGCAGCGCACCGCCGTCCGGACCGTCGGGCGCGCAAAAGTCCAGGCGACCGGGGCGCTCGCGGAACCGCGCCACGTGCAAGGCATGATCCACCAACTCACCGATACCCTCGTTGCGGGCAGCGCTAATGGGGACAACGGGCACGCCCAACAGGCTCTCGAGCAGGTTGACGTCCACGGCGCCGCCGTTGGCGGTCACCTCGTCCATCATGTTGAGCGCGATGACCATAGGACGGTCGAGCTCCATGAGCTGCAGTGTCAGGTACAGGTTACGCTCGATGTTGGTGGCATCAATGATGTCAATGATGGCGTCCGGGCGCTCGTCGAGGATGAACTGACGGCTCACGACCTCTTCGCCTGTGTACGGCGACAGGGAGTAAATGCCAGGCAGGTCGGTAACGCTCGCCTCGGGATGGTTGCGGATGGTGCCATCTTTGCGGTCGACCGTCACGCCGGGAAAGTTACCGACGTGCTGGTTGGAGCCCGTCAGCTGGTTGAATAACGTGGTCTTGCCGCAGTTTTGGTTGCCGGCGAGGGCAAAGTGCAGCGGCGCGCCCTCGGGCACGGCCGTCTTTGCCGCACGGGGCGAATACGTCCCCTCGCCCAGGGCCGGATGCTCCGTCGTGCCGATTGCGGCGTTAGCGCGCGGACCCGTATCGGTGTCGTGAATACCCACGAGCTCGATGCGAGCGGCATCGTCCTTACGCAGTGTCAACTCGTAGCCACGCAGGCGGATCTCGAGCGGGTCACCCATGGGGGCGTACTTCATCATGGTGACTTCGGTGCCCGGCGTTAGACCCATGTCCAAAATATGCTGTCGGAGTGCCTGATCGTCCGATGCCACCGATGCGACAACGGCGTCCTTTCCAATCTCGAGTGTATCGAG